>NZ_JBEPBF010000096.1:2270-40016 GCF_040298985.1 Streptomyces sp. NPDC001093
CGCCGCACCACACCCGACCATCGTGCACGCCTGCACACGCCACGGCACGGGCGGCAGCCCCACCGCGGTCCTCCCGGACACCGACCTGGACGACGCGACCCGGCGAGCGGTTCCGGTCCCCGCGAACCGGTACCGGACCATCAGCCAGCCGGCCAACCGTCTGCTCCTGGACGCCGAGCCCTGGGCCACCACATTCCCGGCCCAAGGACCCCCGCATGCCTGACAACGCCGCACCACACCCGACCATCGTGCACGCCTGCACACGCCACGGCACGGGCGGCAGCCCCACCGCGGTCCTCCCGGACACCGACCTGGACGACGTGACCCGGCGAGCGGTTCCGGTGCTGGCGGGCACCTCCCATGCGGTCTTCGTCGGCACGCGCGACGCCGGCGCCGAGGGTCCCGAGGTGACCCTGCGCTTCTTCACCGCCACCGGGGAGCTGCCGGCCTGCGGCCACGGCACGGTCGCCGCGCTGGCGTGTCTGGCCGAGCGTGCCGGAGGCCAAGAGTACCGGGCCACCCTCCGCACCCGGGAACGCGTCTTCACCGGCCGGGCCGTCCGCGACGACGGCAGGCTCACCGCGGAGTTCACCCTGGGCCCCGTCGGCCTGCGCGCGCCCGGGCCCGGCGAACCGGAGCCCGTCCTCGACGCCCTGGGCCTGACTGCGCGGGCCCTGTCCGGCCCCCTCCGCGTGGCCTCGGTGGGACGGCCGCGGCTGCTCGTCCCGGTGGCCGCGCGGTCCGTTCTCGACTCGCTGGCACCGGACTTCGACCGGCTGCGCGCGGCCTGCGACCGGGGCGGGCTCCTCGGCTGCTACGTGTACACGGAGCCGACGGACGAGGGGCGTCTCGCGGCCCGGATGTTCGCGCCGTCGATCGGTGTGCCCGAGGACATCGCGAACGCCAACAGCACCGGCTGCCTCGCCGCCCATCTCGCCGCCAGGAGCCCGACCGGCATCACCGCCGACCTGGGGGACGCCCTCGGCTCCCCGTCCACCATCACCGCCACGGCGGAGCCGCCGTCCCCGGGCGCGCCCGCACGGCTCGTGCGCGTGGGCGGCGCCGCGATCGTGGCGGGCACGGTCCGGCTCCCGGCAGGGACCGGCGTCACCGGGCGCTAGCGGGCCTTGGCGTACCGTGTGCCGCATGGAAATCTGGATCAATCCGGCCTGCTCCAAGTGCCGCAGTGCCATCAGCCTGCTCGACGCCGAGGGAGCCGAGTACACCGTCCGCCGCTATCTGGAGGACGTGCCGAGCGAGGACGAGATCAGGGCCGTACTGGAGCGGCTGAACCTCGAGCCGTGGGACATCACCCGCACGGCGGAGGCCGAGGCCAAGGAGCTGGGGCTCAAGGAGTGGGCGCGGGACGCCAGTTCGCGGGACCGGTGGATCACCGCGCTCGCCGAGCACCCCAGGCTCATCCAGCGGCCGATCATCACCGCCGACGACGGAACGGCCCTGGTGGCCCGCTCCGAGGACGCGGTACGCGAGGCCCTGGCGCACAACAAGAGCTGAGCCGACGCTCAACTGCCCTGTGACACAGCCCACTTCACTTACTCCTGCAACCACTGAGTAACCTCGTTCGGTATCTCGTACATAGCGGCGTACGCTCCCCTACCTCTTCAGGAGGCGCGCATGTCGCGCAGGAGAACTCTCGGCACGAAGAAGAAGATCGCGCTGCTCGTCAGCGCCGCGGCGGTCGCGGGCGGCGGAGCCTTCGCACTCGCGACCACGTCCAACGCCGCCCAGCCCGCGCACAACGCGAAGACGCTGTCGGCGGCGGACTCGACGGTGTGCCAGGGACTGGCCACGGCCCACGGCAACAACGACCGGTTCATCGCGGACCAGAAGGCCCATCCGGACGCGCAGTCGGCAGCCCGGATCGCCAACCGTGAGGCGGTCATCAAGCAGATCGAGGTCCAGCAGAAGGCGGCCGGTTGCACGGTTGGGGAGTCGGCTCAGGGCTCCCAGACGGGGCAGCAGGCGCAGGCCGGCCAGCAGGGCGCGGGGCAGCAGGCCGGCCAGCAGGGCGCCGGGCAGCAGAGCGCGCAGCCCTCGCAGTCCGCCGCCGCGGGAAACAACGGAGGTGGCGCCGCCGCGGCCTCCGGCCAGCAGGTCTGCAACGGCTCCACGGTCACGCTCTCCGGTGAGGCCGGCGCCCCGGCCGCGTCCAGCAACCAGTTCCCGGCGGGCACGACCCTGAAGGTGACCAACCTGGACAACAACAAGTCCACGACGGTGAAGGTCACCTCCGTCTCGGGAAGCTGCGTGCTGCTCAACAACGCGGCCTTCGAACAGGTCCGGGAGCCCGGCAAGTTCCTCATCCGGCACGCCCGCATCGAGAAGGTGGGGTGAGGTTCAGGGACCGGACAGGAAGGCGGTGAGGCGGCCGGCCAGGGCAGCGGGAGCCGCCTGCGGCAGCGCGTGGTGCGAGACGCCCGGCAGGACGTCCGTCTCCACGTGCGGCAGCAGCGCGGCCGCCCTGGCAGCCACCTCGCGAGGGTCATGGGTTCTGCTGTTCGCGGCCACGAGCAGCAGGACCCGCGCCTCCAGCGCCCGCAGCGCGTCCGGTGCCGGGCGCGGGCCGGTCACCGGCTTCGCGGCCGGGAAGCCGGCGGCCGCCTCCTGGAGGGCGAGCCAGTCCGGGTCCTGGGGTGCTCCCCCGGTCTCCCACTCCAGGAAGGCCCGGACCCGGCGGGGTGTGGGACGCAGCAGCATCGGCAGCGCGTGCAGCAGATACGCCGCCTTGAACCCGGCGAAGCACTGGGTCGGGTCCAGGAGGAACAGGCGGCGTGTCCGGGCCGGGGCGTGCAGGGCGTAGTGGAGGGCGATCCAGCCGCCGTACGAGTGCCCGCCCAGGTCCGCCGAGGCGGCGCCCAGGCCGTCCAGGACCGCGTCCAGCCAGAGCGTCAGGCCGGCGACCGCGCGGGGGTGGCGGTCGCCGGCCGGGACGCTCAGGCCCGGGGCGCCGAGCACGTCGACCGCGTGGACCCGGCGGATCCGGGCCAGTTCGGCGACCTGGGCGTACCAGGAGACGGAGGTGGCCCCGCCACCGCCCGGGAGCAGGAGCAGCGGGGGCGCGTCGCGGGGGCCGCAGGAGGTGACACGGGTGTCACCGAGGGGCGTGGCGAGCGTCAGCGCCTCCCGCTCGGCGGGCCATTTCGCCAGGACCGTGTCGTACGCAACCCGAAAGGCCTCGCTGTCGAATCCGGTGCCTCCGGCCACGGAACCGCCCCCTGTCGTCTCGTTCGGCAAGATACTCGCCGAGCGAGACGACAGCCGGGAGATCCCGCATGCCGTCCGATCTGGAGACCGTCTGCCCGCCGCGCGCCGTCGCCGTCGAACTCGGCCCGCACAGCAGCCGGTTCGACCCAGCAGAACGGCTGCGCTCGGGCTTGACCCGGCGGGCACGACGGCGCTGCTGGACCGGCCTGGAGCGGGCGGGTCAGGTACGGCGGGCGCGCGGACGGCACGACCGGCGGAAGGTCGTCGTGGAGGTGACGGACCGTGCCGTGGAACCCGCCCGGACGTTCTCCCGGCCTCTGATCGAGCGCTCGCTGGAACTGCTGCGCGGTTACGACGACCACCGGCGGACCGCGATCCGGGACGTCCTCGACGGGGTGCGGCAGGCCGCGGCGGAGGGTGCCCATACCCCGCCCGCGGGCGCCTCACAACGTGAGCCGGGACACAGAACGACCAGGTAACACGGGGTTCACACAAGGGCAATGGACGGGAAACCGCCTGTTGACAGGCTGCGCGGCAGTTCGAGCGGCGCCCCAGTGCCGCAGCGCCGCCGCACCCGCGCCGACGAGTGCGCCCGACCCACCGCTTAAGGATGTGGCCCCGTGACCTTCAAGGCTGAGTACATCTGGATCGACGGCACCGCGCCGACGGCCAAGCTCCGTTCCAAGACGAAGATCATCACGGGTACCCCGGCCGGTCTCGACGCGCTGCCGATCTGGGGCTTCGACGGCTCCTCCACCAACCAGGCCGAGGGCCACTCCTCGGACTGTGTGCTCAAGCCGGTCTTCACCTGCCCGGACCCGATCCGCGGCGGCGACGACATCCTGGTGCTGTGCGAGGTCCTCGACACGGACATGGCGCCGCACCCGTCCAACACCCGCGCCGCGCTGGCCGAGGTCGCCGGGAAGTTCGCCGCGCAGGAGCCGGTCTTCGGCATCGAGCAGGAGTACACCTTCTTCGACGGCGCGCGCCCGCTGGGCTTCCCCGAGGGCGGCTTCCCGGCCCCGCAGGGCGGCTACTACTGCGGTGTCGGCGCCGATGAGATCTTCGGCCGCGAGATCGTCGAGGCCCACCTGGAGAACTGCCTGAAGGCCGGTCTCGGCATCTCCGGCATCAACGCCGAGGTCATGCCGGGCCAGTGGGAGTTCCAGGTCGGCCCGCTCGCCCCGCTGGAGGTCTCCGACCAGCTCTGGGTGGCGCGCTGGCTGCTGTACCGCACCGCCGAGGACTTCGGCGTCTCCGCGACCCTGGACCCGAAGCCGGTCAAGGGCGACTGGAACGGCGCGGGCGCGCACACCAACTTCTCCACCAAGGCCATGCGCGAGGGCTACGACGCGATCATCACCGCGTGCGAGTCCCTCGGTGAGGGCTCCAAGCCGCTGGACCACGTCAAGAACTACGGCGCCGGCATCGACGACCGTCTGACGGGTCTGCACGAGACCGCCCCGTGGAACGAGTACTCCTACGGCGTCTCCAACCGCGGTGCCTCGGTCCGCATCCCGTGGCAGGTCAAGAAGGACGGCAAGGGCTACATCGAGGACCGCCGTCCGAACGCCAACGTCGACCCCTACGTGGTGACGCGCCTGCTGGTGGACACCTGCTGCGCCGCGCTGGAGAAGGCCGGCCAGGTCTGATCCGTCCCGCTTCCGCCAGGGGCGCCCGCCGTCGTGGTGGGCGCTCCTGCTGCGTATCGGCGGACCCGGACGTACGCGAGGAGGCCATGGACGGCCTGGTCCCGGTGCCGTGCCGCCAGGGCGGCAGCTACGACTCCTCCGCCCCGGCTGTCCCGCCGCCGAACGCGCGGCCGGACGGCCCTTGTCCGGATACCGAGACGACATTTCACGCAGGGCTCCTGTCCGGCGCCCGCGTCTGCTTCAATGGGCCCATGGCCAGCTTCCAGAAGTACACCGCGACGGGTCGCCATGACCTCGAGCCCTTCTGGCCTTCCCGTCAGCACCACGACTTCGACCGGGTGTGTTGCCGCGCGATGCACGCGCGGGCCCTTTGAAGCCGTAATCCCCGGCCTTCGGCCAGCGCGAAACGACGTACGTCCCCCGGCGCGCCCGACCACACATCGCGGCCGTCGCTCCCACCGACGAACCTCTCGCGCGAAAGAGCTGACCTCTCATGGCGACCACTCGTTCCCTCTCCCCCGCCTCCACCCTCACCGCCCCCGCCCGGCACCGGCTGCGCGCCGTCGACCGGGACGAGGTGGTCGACGTCGCGGACTTCCTGCCGCCGGGCGCCACCTGGCTGCCCGCGCCGCAGCACGCCCTGCCGGCCCTGCCCGGACAGCCGCCGATGGTCGGCTACCTGGTGCTGGTCCCGGCCGACCAGCACCCGCCGTTCCTGCCGGTCGCGGTGCCGGACCAGCTGGAGACCACGGCCGAGCCGTCCGGCGATGCCCTCGTCCGCATTGACGCGGTGCAGCGCACCGCAAGCGTCGACGGCCGTGAACTCGACCTGACCTACCTCGAGTTCGAGTTGCTCGCCCACCTCGTGGCGCACCCGAACCGGGTCCACACCCGCGACCAGCTGGTCACCACGGTGTGGGGCTACGGCCACGTCGGGGACGGCCGCACCGTCGACGTGCACATCGCCCGGCTGCGCCGCAAACTGGGTGCCGGGCACCGCCAGTCGATCCAGACGGTGCGCCGGGTCGGCTACAAGTACATCCCGCCGACCGGCCGCTGACCGGCAGCCGGAAGACCGGCTCTGCCCTCGGCAGAGCCCCGTACCGCCCGGCGCCCGGAGCGGGCACGATCACCGGTATGAGACTTCTGGTGCTGGGCGGTACGGAGTTCGTGGGGCGGGCGGTCGCCCAGGCGGCGCTGGGGCGCGGCTGGGAGGTCACCGTCTTCCACCGGGGGCGGCACCAACCACCGCCCGGGGTGCGGTCGTTGCACGGCGACCGCACCGCCCCGGACGGCCTGGCCGCCCTGGCCGCCGACGCCGGCTCCTGGGACGCCGTGATCGACACCTGGTCGGCCGAGCCGCGTGCCGTGCTCGCGGCGGCACGGCTGCTGCGGGGCCGTGCCGAGCGGTACGTGTACGTCTCCAGCCGGTCCGTGTACGCCTGGCCCTGGCCCAGCCTGGGCGGGACCGCCGGGTCCGGGGCGCCGGTCGAGGGCGCCGCAGCCGACGCGGGGCCGACCGACTACGCGCGCGACAAGCGGGGCGGTGAACTGGCCGCCGTCGAGGCCTTCGGCGAGCGGGACTCGCTGCTGGTGCGGGCGGGGCTGATCCTCGGGCCGTACGAGAACGTGGGCCGGCTGCCCTGGTGGCTGACCCGGATCGCCCGCGGCGGCCCGGTGCTGGCCCCCGGGCCGCGCGAGCTGCCGGTGCAGTTCATCGACGCCCGCGATCTGGCCGAATGGCTCCTCGGGGCGGTGGAACAGTCGCTGAGCGGGCCGTACGACCTGATCGGCCCGCCGGGGCACAGCACCATGGGCGAGCTGCTCGACCTCTGTGTCCGGGCCACCGGCGCGGACGCCGAGCTGCGCTGGACCGACCCGGAGGCGATCCTGGCCGCCGGGATCGAACCGTGGACCGACCTGCCGGTGTGGGTGCCGCCGGGCACCGAGCTGTACGACTGCGTCCACCGCACGGACGTGTCACGGGCGTTGGCGACCGGCCTGGTGTGCCGGCCGGCCGCGGAGACCGTGGCGGACACCTGGCGCTGGCTGACGGAGCTCGGCGGAGTGGCGCCGACGCGGCCGGACCGGACGGCCCCGGGCGTCGATCCGGGCGTGGAGGCGAAGGTGCTGGCCGGCGGCGGGGGTGTACCTGACACCACCCCCGAAGAGGCGACTTCGGACGACTGACGCGCACACGGCCGTCGGCAAGACTGGCGGCATGATGACCGACACCAGCAGTGACGACTTCCGCACCCGGGCCCGGAGCACGGTGCTGGCCGCCGTACGGGGGCTGACGCTGGCCGTGGCCGTGCTGCCCTGCGGGGTGGCGTTCCTCGTCCTGACCCTCGTCTCCGTCGCGCTCGTCCCCGTCGGTGTCGGGCTCGTGACGACCCCGGCCGTCCTGACCGGCGTACAGGCCCTCGCGGACGCCCGCAGGAAGCTCGCGGCGGAGTGGTGCGGGGTGCGGATCCCGGTGGTGTACCGGCCGCTGCCCAGCAGCGCCAACCCCTGGACGCGCACCTTCGCCCTGCTCCGGGACCCCCAGGTCCGCCGGGACGTGCTGTGGCTGCCGGTGGACATGACCGCGGGCTTCGTCACCGCGCTGCTCCCGGCCCTGCTGCTGTTCTACCCGTTCGAGGGCTTCGCGGTGGCGGCCGGGCTGTGGCGCGTGACGGGCGGCCCGTACTGGTACCTCTTCGTGCCGGTCGACGGCCCGCTGACCGCGCTGGCCGCCGCCGTCCTGGCGGCCCTGCTCCTGGTGCTCGCGTTCCGCTACACCCCTCGTCTCATGCGCCTCCATTTTCGCCTCACCCGGGCCGTCCTCAGCCCGGGCGACAGCGAACTCGCCGAACGTGTCCGGGTGCTGACCGAGACCCGGCGGGAGGCCGTGGACACCTCAGCCGCCGAACTGCGGCGCATCGAGCGCGACCTCCACGACGGCGCGCAGGCCCGGCTGGTCGCCATGGGCATGGACCTCGGCACCATCGAGATGCTGGTGGAACGGGACCCCGCCCAGGCGAAGCGGCTGCTGGCCCAGGCCCGCCGGAACTCCGCCGAGGCCCTGGAGGAGCTGCGCGACCTGGTGCGCGGCATCCACCCGCCGGTCCTCGCCGAGCGCGGACTCGGCGACGCCGTAAGGGCGCTGGCGCTGCGGCTGCCGCTGCCCACCGAGGTGACCGTGGAACTGCCCGGCCGGGCGGACGCACCGGTGGAGTCGGCGGCCTACTTCGCGGTCAGCGAGGTGCTCACCAACGCCGCCAAGCACTCCGGCGCCGACCGGGTCTGGGTCGACGTGCACCATGCCGACGGGCTGCTGCGGATCACGGTCACCGACAACGGCAAGGGCGGCGCGGCGGTCGGCGCCGGATCGGGTCTGGCCGGGGTCGAGCGCCGGCTCGGTACATTCGACGGCGTCCTGGCCGTCAGCAGCCCCGCCGGCGGCCCCACCCTGGTGACCATGGAGATCCCGTGCGCGTTGTCCTAGCCGAAGACCTCTTCCTGCTGCGCGACGGGCTGGTGCGGATGCTGGAGGCCTTCGGCTTCGAGATCGCGGCCGCCGTCGAGTCCGGCCCCGAACTCTCCCGCGCCCTGGCCGAGTTGGAGCCGGACGTGGCCGTGGTCGACGTACGGCTGCCGCCCACGCACACCGACGAGGGCCTGCAGTGCGCGCTCGCGGCCCGGGGAGCCCGGCCCGGGCTGCCGGTGCTGGTCCTCTCCCAGCACGTGGAGCAGCTGTACGCGCGCGAGCTGCTCGCCGACGGCAACGGCGGGATCGGCTATCTGCTGAAGGACCGGGTGTTCGACGCCGAGCAGTTCGTCGACGCCGTACGACGCGTCGCGGCGGGCGGTACGGCGATGGACCCGCAGGTGATCCAGCAGCTGTTGTCCCGCCAGGCCGGCGACGACCGGCCGCTCGCGGGCCTGACCCCGCGCGAGCTGGAGGTGCTGGAGCTCATGGCGCAGGGCCGGTCGAACGCGGCCATCGCGGCCCAGCTGGTGGTGACCGAACGGGCCGTCGCCAAGCACACCTCCAACATCTTCGCCAAGCTGGGCCTGGAGGTGTCGGACGACGACAACCGGCGCGTGCTGGCGGTCCTGGCCTATCTGGACCGGGACCGCTGACCAGCCAACTCACCTGTTTCTGCGAGGAATTTGTGAGACCGGTGAACACCTCTGGGGCGGCGTGCGTATGGAAGGGCGCCGCTTCACTCCTGTCGGGCGCCTCGATGCTGCCCCGCAAGGAAGTCAGAGGAGTTCCATGGGACGCAACACACGAAAACGCCGTACGCCGCTGGCCGCCAAGGCCATAGCCGCATCGGCGGCCCTAGCGCTCGGTGGGGGCGGGCTGATCTGGGCGAACTTCTACGCCTCTGCCCACGAGTCGAACAACCAGACGTGGGGAGGCAACCAGACGAAGGCCGCCACGGCGCAGGTCGCGACGATCTCCTGTCCGGACGTCCAGCAGAAGCTGACCAACGTGCCCTGGCGGGCCCGCCAGGGCGTGGCGACGGAGCTGGCCAACCTCGACAAGCAGATCACCGAGGCCTACACCCGGCTCGCCTCCACGCGCGACGCGCAGGCCAAGGATCCGAGCTTCGTGCAGAACGCGATCGTCGGTCCGCTCAAGGACAAGCGGGCGGCGACGATCAACCGGATCCGGATCGACATCCAGCGCGTCGGCGGCAGCTTCGACAACGCCCTGTCGCAGCTCGCCGCCTGTACGACGCAGAACGCCAACCAGACCACCGCCGGGGGGAACAGCGGTGGCCAGCAGCAGAACAACGGCGGCCAGCAGCAAGGCGGTCAGCAGCAGGGCGGCCAGCAGAAGAACAACGGCGGCCAGGGCGGTGACGGACCCTCCGCGGCGGACTTCGTGGACATCACCAAGGTCGCACCGAACGTCCAGAGCAAGCCGAACCAGACCCCCAACGCCTCGACGGGCACGTTCATCACCCGCTGCGGTGTGAACGCGAACCAGAACCACAACAGCGACAACGTGATCGTCGCGCCCGGCGTGACCAACGGCGCCCACCACGTGCACGACTACGTGGGCAACCAGAAGGTCAACGCCTTCTCCAGCAACCAGACGTTCCTGCAGGGCGGCACCAGCTGCCAGAACCGCAACGACCTGTCGGCGTACTACTGGCCGGTCATCCGCGAGCAGGACGGCACCCAGGAGAAGGACGCGAACGCGGACGGCGGTGGCAAGGACCTCAACGTCGGCAAGATCCTGGTCGCCCAGCAGGCCCAGATCAAGTACGTGGGCAGCCCGGCGAGCAAGGTCGTCGCGATGCCGCAGTTCCTGCGGATCATCACCGGTGACGCCAAGGCGTTCGTCAACGGACCGGCCAACGCCAACGCCCACTGGAGCTGCACCGGCTTCGAGAACAAGGTGCAGCTGACCACGCAGTACCCGATCTGCCCGCAGGGCAGCAACGTGGTGCGCTCGTTCGCCTTCCAGAGCTGCTGGGACGGCCAGAACATCGACAGCGCCAACCACCGCACGCACGTGGCCTTCGCCGATCCCGCGAGCGGGGTCTGCCCGAACGGCTTCAAGGCGATCCCGCAGCTGACGATGCGCCTGGTCTACAACGTGCCGCAGCCCGTCATCCAGGCGGACGGCACGGTGAAGAACGCCTACGCGGTCGACGGCTTCCCGGAGGAGCTGCACAAGCCGATCACCGATCACGACGACTTCATCAGCGTCACGACCGGTGGCCTGGCGAACCGGATCGCCAACTGCATCAACAGCGGCCGGAAATGCGCATGACCGCCTGACACGGGCCACACAGCGAGGCCGGTGACGGACCCCCCTCCCGTCACCGGCCTTTCCCGTGTCCGCGCCCGCTTCGCTACGGCGATACGGCGATACGGCGATGCGGCCTTCGATACGGCGACAGGGCCGTCTCAGCCGCCGTGCCCGGAGTGGCCGGAATGGCCGGCATGGTTCGTGCCCATCTCCACGTCCCCGCCGAGGGTGCCGCGCAGCGCCTTGACGACCCCGTCGTCGCCGACGGCGACCCACTTGCGGCCGACGAGGTAGTAGCCGCCGTAGTCCTTCGCGTCGTTGATCCACTCGCGCTGGCCGCGGTCGGTGGCGAACGTGGCGAAGACGAACCTGCCGTCGGGGTTCCTGCAGATGGCCTGACGGACCTCGTCGGAGTCGATCTGCATGTTCGGTGTGCACTTCACCTGGGCGGCCAGGCTCTCCAGGCTGCCGGTCGCGGTGGGCGGGACCGCCTTGGTGTCCCCGCCCGCGCCGCAGCCCGCCAGCGCCAGTACGGCCGCGGCGGCCGGCAGCAGTCGTGTCACCCTCATCTGTTCCTCCGGTCCTGTGGGCCGAGCGTGCCTCAGCTCCTTCGGATACGGCTCCGGGCCGCCGTGCGCTCAAATCCCGGAATCACCCATCCGGTGGTGACCAACCCACGGCTCGCTCGTTCTCCATGACGTGCAGTCACAGGATGTAGCCCAGCGTCACGCGCCCGCCTCCGAGAACAACGGTCCGGTCGATGTCGAGCAGGCCGAGGCCGCGCTCGTCGAGCACTATCCACGGCTGGTCCGCATCGCCTACCTGGTGCTGCCGCCGGATCTCGGCCGCAGCCGCCGGGTGCTGACCGCACACGCGCTCGTCCAGCGCGCCCTGCCCAGAGGCCGGGAGCAGCGGTCCGTGATCCCGGCCCCGGCCTCCGGGCGCGAGGGCGACCCCGGGTACGCCTTCCTGCGCGAGCGTGTCCTGGCCGCGGCGCTGGAGGCGGCCCGGCCCCGCAAGGGCCTGCCCCGGCTCGCCCAGCTGCCGCCGCTGCTGCCCCAGGTGTGGGGCCTGAGGCTGTTCCCGCGCTCGGGCGGCGCCGACGAACTCGCCCTGGACCAGCGCCTGTCCACGCTGTCCGGCCCGGCCCGCGCCGCGTACGTGCTGCGCGGCCTGGAGAAGCTGCCCGACGCCGAGATCCGGGAGCTGCTCACCGCCGCCGGGGTGGACGACGCGGGCGGGGCGCTGGCCTCGGCGAACGGCGTGCCCACCCAGCCCGCGCTGCTCTCCTCCCCCGAGTTCGACCCCTGTCTGCTGCAGGCCCGGCCCACCGATCTGATGCGCCGCCGCCAGCACACCAAGGCCGCCCTCGCCGCCGCCGCGGCGCTCACGGTGTGCGGGGCGCTGATCGGCCTGCCCTCGGGCGGCTGGGGCCCGGACGGCGCCGCCGCGCCCGTCTACGCCCAGAACCCGGCCGCCGAGGCCGCCCTCGACCCCGCCCGGCTGATCCAGGTCTCCCCCGTCGACTGGAAGACCGCCGCCCGCTCCGACTTCTCGGTGTGGCCCGCGCGCGGCCCGCTCACCGGCGACACGGCCCTGCTGCACCGCGCCCTCGCGGTGTGGGCCCGCCCCGGCGCGACGGTCCGGGTCTCGGCAACCCCCGGCACCCAGACCGGCGGCCCGGCCGGCCCGCCCCAGCTGCTGTACGCGGGCCGGGTCGCGAACGCCCACGTGGTGATCTTCTACGACGGTCTGCGCATCGCCCGCTACGCCGAGCCGGCCGACGGCACCCAGGGCGCGGCCCTCGACCTCGCCCGGGTCGACGGAGCGACCGGCGCCGAGGCGAGCGCGCTGCTGCTGGGCCGCTCCGACGGCAACGCCCAGTACCTGATCGCGCCCTGGGTGAAGAAGGTGGCCTCCCGGGACCTGATGAAGCCGGACGCGGACGCGACCCCGCTGACCGTCACCCATGGCGTCACCGCGCCGCTGGCCAGCCCCGCGCTGCAGCCCGGCAAGTGCGCCTCCTGGACCGTGCTCCAGCTGACCTCCGCCTCCGGCACCGCGCTCGCCACCGACCTGGGCGAGCTGGTACCGGCCCACCTGACCGCGGGCGGGCCCGGCTCGGCCGGCGAGGCGTCCGGGGCGGCCGGGCTGCGGGCCTGGGCGCCGTTCGCCTGCGCGCTGGACGCGGAGCGCTCCGGCGGGGTGCGCAGTGTCAACGCCTGGTCGTTCGCCGACCAGCCGCTGCCCGACGGCAGTGGGGCGGCCTCATGGGTGTGCACCAGGGCCGAGACCTGGCGCGGCGACGGGACGGGCTCGCTGGCCCTGTTCGGTCTGCCGGGCCATCCGGTCGGCGCGGTGGTCGCCAGGGGCACGGACGCGCGGTCCTGCGGTCCACGCGATCCCCATGTGCTCGCCGGGGTGCTGTGGAAGTCCGCGGCCGGCCACTGGTATCTGCTGGCGGCGGGCGACAAGGACACGGCGTCGATCCGGGCGGGCGGCGCGGTCACCGCGGCCGGGCAGGGGCAGTTCCTGGTGGCTCGGGCCAAGAAGGGCGCCCAGGCCTCGCTGAAGGGCACGCTGACGGACGGCACCGAGGTGAGCGGGTTGCGGTAGGGCGGTTGCGGCGGCTCCTCATCGAACATCGGCGGCCTTTATTGACACCGGCGTAAACAAGCACTGTCCGAGGGGTTCTCAGCGAGCCTACCGATCAGTACATTGACGCCATGTCTAACACGCAGGCCCGGGTGCCGCTCAAGGCACGCAAGGTGTCCTTCTCCTGGGACGGCACACCGCTGCACTGGGTGCCGGAGGATCCGTTCACCACGCACACCATCAACGTGCTGCACCTGCTGCTGCCCGCCGGTGAGCGGTGGTTCGTGCACGTGTACAAGCAGGTGCTGCCGTACATCCGCGACGAGCGGCTCCGTGAGGACGTCATCGGGTTCATCGGGCAGGAGGCCATGCACTCCCAGGCCCACGACGAGGTGCTGCCGCACCTGCGCGAGCAGGGCCTCGACCCGACGCCGTACACCGCACAGGTCGACTGGTTCTTCGAGAAGCTGCTCGGCGACCGCACGCTGCCGCCGGGCCGGGCGCGCCGGTGGTGGCTGATGGAGCGGGTCGCGCTCATCGCGGCCATCGAGCACTACACCGCGTTCCTCGGCAACTGGGTGCTCAACGCGGAGGAACTCGACCGGCGCGGCGCCGACCCGACCATGCTGGACCTGCTGCGCTGGCACGGCGCCGAGGAGGTCGAGCACCGCTCCGTCGCCTTCGAGCTGTTCCTGCACGTCGACGGCAGTTACCGGCGGCGCGTACGCACCTGGGCCACGGCCTTCTCGGCGCTGGTGTTCCTGTGGCAGCGCGGGACGCGGTTCTTCATGGAGAACGACCCGACCCTCATCGACGGCAAGGCCTCCTTCAAGGACTTCCACGTCCGCGGCAGGCAGGGCCTGCTGCCGGGGACCGGTGACATGCTCAGGTCCATCCCCCGCTACCTGAGCCGCGGCTACCACCCCTCGCAGGAGGGCGACACCGAGCAGGCCGTCGCCTATCTGGCCGCCTCCCCGGCGGCCACGGCGGCGGAGAAGAGGGCCGCCTGATGCCGAAGCCACGTACCGTCGTGCTCGTCGCGGGCGCCGCCCTGCTGGCCCGGGGAGCCCTGCGCCGCCGGATCCGGGTCTCGCCGCTGTGGCCGATGCCCGCGCTGGAGAAGCCCACCTCGGGCCGGCCGCGCTCACGGGCGCTGCGGCTGCTGGTGACCTCTCGCGAGACGGTGGCCGAAGGGGTCGTGCAACTCCGCCTCGAGGGGCCGGACTTGCCGCGCTGGGAGCCCGGAGCCCATCTCGACCTCGTCCTGCCGTCGGGGCTGGTCCGGCAGTACTCGTTGTGCGGGGACCCCGAGGACACCTCCTCGTACACGGTCGCGACCCGGCTGGTCCAGGACGGGCGGGGCGGCTCGCGCGAGGTGCACGAGCAGGTGACGGAGGGCATGGAACTTCAGGTGCGGGGGCCGCGGAACCGTTTTCCGCTGGTCGAGGCGGAGTCGTACGTCTTCGTCGCCGGCGGGATCGGGATCACCCCGTTGCTGCCGATGCTGCGGGCACTGCCGGAGCACGCCGACTGGCGGCTGCTGTACGCGGGGCGCGACCGGGCCTCGATGCCGTTCCTGGAGGAGGTCGGGAAGCTGGGCCGAGACCGGGTGACGGTCGTGGCGGGGCGGCCGGACCTCGACGCGCTGGAGGTGGGCGAGGGGGCCGCCGTCTACTGCTGCGGTCCCGAGGGACTCATGGCGGCCGTCGCGGCACGCTTCCCGGACGTCCGTCTCGAACGGTTCGCGCCTCTGGCGTCGTCCGACGGCAACACCGGCTTCCAGGTCGAACTGCGCCGCAGCGGGCGGACGTTGACCGTTCCCGCCGACTCCACCGTTCTGGCCGCCGTACGCCGGGAACTGCCGGACACCGCCTACTCCTGCGAGCAGGGCTTCTGCGGGACCTGCCAACAGCGGGTGCTGGAAGGGGAGGTCGACCACCGGGACGAGCTGCTGACGGACGAGGAACGCGCCGACTCGATGCTGATCTGCGTCTCGCGCGCCCGAAGTGATCGTTTGGTGCTCGACATGTGATCACCTGCGGTCGAACCCGATCGGTAAGGTGTTCGCATGAGTACCGGGGTTCGCCGCAGGATGGGCGTCGAGGAGCGGCGGCAGCAGCTGATCGGCGTCGCCCTCGACCTGTTCAGCCGCCGCTCGCCCGACGAGGTCTCCATCGACGAGATAGCGTCGGCCGCGGGCATCTCACGCCCGCTGGTGTATCACTACTTCCCCGGCAAACTCAGCCTGTACGAGGCCGCGTTGAAGCGCGCCGCAGAGGACCTCGCGGGCCGCTTCGCCGAGCCGCACGAGGGCCCGCTCGGCGCCCGGCTGCTGCGGGTGATGGGCCGCTTCTTCGACTTCGTGGACGAGCACGGACCCGGTTTCTCCGCGCTGATGCGCGGCGGCCCGGCCGTCTCCGCGGACGGAGTCAGCTCAAAGGACCACGTCTCGGCCACCAACGCGCTCATCGACTCGGTACGCCAGGCCGCCTACGAGCACATGCTCGCGCACCTCGGCGTCACCGAGGCACCCGCGCGCCTCGAACTGGTCGTCCGCTCCTGGATCTCCCTCGCCGAGTCCACGGCCCTGCTCTGGCTGGACGGCCGGCGCATCCCGCGAGCCGAGCTGGAGCTGCAGCTGGTGCACGACTTCGCCGCGCTGGCGGCGGTGAGTGCGGCTTACGACGAGGACATGACGACCCTGCTGAAGAAGATGGTCAAGGACGAGCCGGCCGACGGGCCCTTCGCGGAGCTCGTCGGCCGGCTGATCTCCCTGGCTCCCTAGCGGTCGAACTTCCGGTACGACGGGTCGAGGTCGAGGACCTCTGCGGAGGCGTGCAGGGCGATGCCCGTGTCCGCCAGGTGCTTCCGGAGCAGCTCCAGGGCCGTCTCCGTCAGCCTCGCCTTCGTCTCGTCGCTGCGGCCGGCGAGGAGCCCGATCGTCACGTGCACGATGGCGTGCCCGCGCGCCCCGGGGTCCTCGTAGCCGTACACCGTGTACGCGCTCGGCCGGAACTGCGTCTTGCAGGCCTCCGGCTTCGCCGCCGCGATCTCCACGGTCGCCTCGTGCAGCGCCCGGGCGAAGCCCTCGCGGTCGAAGGCGTTCTCCACGATGTCCGAGTAGTCGATGGTGATCTGCGGCATGCGCACTCCTGTTCTACGGCGTCGGTCCGACCCTACTTCCCCGCCCGCGTGAACACCGCCACCGTCCGCGCCGGGACGGTGAACGTGCCCGAGCCGGCCGCGTACGCGGAGGTCTTCACCACCGGGTCGGCGCCGGAGGCCTGCACCGGGTGCAGCCGGTACGGCGTGCCGGCGAGGGCGTCGATCCTCTGCTCCTGCCGCTGCGGTGTGGCGTTGAAGACGACGACCAGGTCACCGAGCTTCATCGTGATCACACCCGGCGTCTCGTCCTTGCCGGACAGCGGGAAGGACAGCTCGTCCTGCACCTGCGCGGCCGTACCGAGCGAGAACGCCTTCTCGGACGTCCGGATCCTCAGCAGCTCCTGGTAGGCCGCGGAGGCGCCGGTGATCTGCGGGCAGCCGACCCGCACGCCGGTCAGCAGCGGCCTGGCGTAGTCCCACTTGGACTGGTTGTCGGCCGCCATGGGCAGCCCGCGCCCGAAGCCGTTGCCGTCGGCGCAGTTCCAGTGGATGGCGTTGAACCAGTCCCCGCTGTCGAAGGAGTTGCGGTCCAGGGACTTGGAGCGCAGCAGGTCGGTGCCCGCCTGGGACAGGGACGGCCCCTGCGACAGGGCGGCCGTGGCCATGGCCAGGACCTGCATCCGGGCCCGGTCGGCCGCGGAGGTGTCCTTCGGGAGCTTGTAGGTCAGGGCGTCGAACAACGACTCGTTGTCGTGCGCGTCCACATAGGCGAGGGCGTCGCCGGGTGCGTCCGCGTAGCCGGCGGGCGAGCCGTTGTAGTCGACCTCCGCTCCGGTGACCTCCTTGCCGTTCGTGTCCGTGAAGTGGTACTTCGCCAGGTTTCCCGCCAGGCCGACCTTGATCAGGTCCTGGTAGTGCAGGAGGCGCGCCTTCTGCTCCGCCGTCGAACCGTTGGCGGTGGAGGAGTTGGGGTCGGTGTACAGCCCGGAGGCGAAGCCCTGGATGCCGGGGTCGGAGTCGAAGGGGCTGCCGCCGCGTACGGCGTCACGGGCGCGGTCGGAGAAGGTGGCGATGCCGGTGCCGGCCATGTTCGCCTGGGTGGCCTGCACGAACCGGGCGTCGTTCGCGACCTCGCCGAAGTTCCAGCCCTCGCCGTACAGGATGATCTTCTTGCCGTCGACGCCGTCCTTCTGCGGGGTCAGCGCGTCCAGGGCCTTCCTGACCGCGAGGATGTTGGCCTTCGGGTGGTGGCCCATGAGGTCGAAGCGGAACCCGTCGACCTTGTACTCCCTGGCCCAGGTGACGATCGAGTCCACGACCAGCTTGCCCATCATCGCGTTCTCGGGCGCGGTGTTGGCGCAGCAGGTGCTGTTGGCCACCGAGCCGTCGGCGAGCAGCCGCTGGTAGTAGCCGGGCACGATCTTGTCCAGCACGCTGGTGTCCGCCTGGCCGGCGGCCGCCGTGTGGTTGTAGACGACGTCCATGACGACCCTGAGACCGTCCCCGTTCAGCGCCTGCACCATCCTGCGGAACTGGACCGTACGGGCACTGCCGTCCGGGTCGGTGGCGTACGAGCCCTCGGGGACCGTGTAGTGGTACGGGTCGTAGCCCCAGTTGTAGGCGTCCTTCGCGGCGGTCTTCGCCACGCACGCCTGCTGCTGGTCGGAGTCGGCCGCGTAGGAGGCCAGGTCGCAGCCGGGACTCGCCTGGTCGGCCTTCTTCTCCGGGACGGTGGCGAAGTCGAAGGCGGGCAGCAGGTGGACGTAGGAGGTCCCGGACTTCGCCAGCTGCTTCAGGTGCCTGGAGCCGTCGCTGTTCTTGTCGGTGAAGGCCAGGTAGGTGCCCTGGTCCTTCGCCGGGACGGTCTTGTCGGCGATCGAGAAGTCCCGGATGTGGAGCTCCTGGATCTGCGCGTCCTTCAGCGGTACGGCCTTGGGCTTGCGCAGGGCCGACCAGCCGCTCGGGGCGAGGGCCTTGTCGTTCAGGTCGACGACGAGGCTGCGCTCGGAGTTCGCGGTCAGGGCGACCGAGTAGGGGTCGGTGACCTGGTTGGTGACCATCTTGCGGACGCTGGGCGCCCAGACCCTGACGACGTACCGGTAGGACCTGCCCTTCCAGGACGCCGGGCCGGTGAGGGACCAGACGCCGGTGGTGTCGTCGCGGTGCATGGCCTTGACCGAGCCGTCCAGCTCCAGCGAGACGTCCTGCGCGGTCGGCGCCCAGACGGAGAGTGTGGGCTTGCCGTCGTGGAAGACCGGCCCGAGCTGCGCCTTGGTCGCGGCCGGGTACAGGTCGTCCAGCACGCCCGCGATCTGCACCCCGGTCGCGGCGAGGACGGCACCGTTGGCGGCGCGCTGCGAGGCGACGAGCTGGCCCTTGAGCGCTTCGCGGACCCGGTCCCGGTCGCGCGGGTCGACGGACCAGGCGGTGTAGTCCTTCAGGTGCGGGAACCTCGCCTTCTGGGCGTCGGTCAGCGTGGTCTTCTCCAGCCGGATCCAGCGCTCGTCGTCGCTGGTCAGCGCCCCGTCCTTGACGGCGATCGAGCCGTCCAGGGAGTACAGCAGCTGGGTGGAGGCCGCGCCGTCCGCGCCGTTCCAGGCGACGGTGTCCCGGTCGATCCAGATCGCCTTGGAGGTGCTCAGGTCGAGGGCGGCCGCGCTGCCCGCCGGCTGCGGCAGCAGGTACTTCTCCTGGCCGTTCAACAGCCACACCTCGTAGCCGTCGGCCTTGAGATCGAGGGACTGGTCGGCGGCCAGGTCCTTCTCGTCGCCCTTGTGGATGATGTAGCTGAGGCTGGTGGCACCCGCGGTGAGCGGCACCTCGAAGACCGCGCCATAGGCATCAGTCTTCACCGGCTTCAGCGGGTTCGACCAGTCGGTGGGGTTCGCGGCACCCGTCCAGACGTGCAGGCCCCAGCCGTCGTAGTTCCCGTCGGCACGGTGGTAGTGGATGACCGCCTTGGTCTTGTCCTGGGCCGGGTAGTCGGGCTTCTGCGTCAGTACGTCCGGCTTCCCCTGCTCGACCCAGACCTCACCCGTCCTGGTGACGTCGATGCTCCGGTCGGCGGAGACGTCCTTGTCGCCGTTCTTGTCGATGACCAGGAAGCCGACGTTGGAGGCGCCGGGCTTGAGCTTGACCCAGGCGAAGGCGCCGTAGGCGTCCCGGCCGGTGAACGGGTGGCTGGCCGGCCAGGTCGTGGCCTCGCCGTCGGCGATGTCGCCCCAGGCGTACAGGCCCCAGTTGCCGTA
Source organism: Streptomyces sp. NPDC001093 (assembly GCF_040298985.1). NCBI lineage: Bacteria > Bacillati > Actinomycetota > Actinomycetes > Kitasatosporales > Streptomycetaceae > Streptomyces > Streptomyces sp. NPDC001093. Next base: position 21,848 of record NZ_JBEPBF010000096.1, read on the forward strand.
GTCGCCGTCGGTGCGCTTGTAGTGGACGATCACGTAGTCGCGGGAGGAGGCCGTGGGGACCTCGGGCGCGGGCGGGGTGCCGGAGGTGCTGCTCGCCGTGGCGCTCGCGGTGTGCCCGGCGGAGTCGATCACGACGGCCTTGTAGCGCAGCGCGGTCCCGGCGGGGACGTCCTTGCCGAGGGTCTGGGTGACCTTGTACGGGGCGTGGTCGGCGGAGCCGAGCACCTGCCACCGGCCGTTTCCGACCTGGGCGGCGAAGACGACCCGGTCGAGCTGACCGCCGTCGACGCCGGCGGTGACGTCCACGGTGCCGGTGGCTCCGGTGGCCGGGGCCGTCAGGGTGACGGTCGGCCGGGCGGCGGGCCGGTCGAGGGTGCCGGCGGCCTTGTAGACGACGGCGGACTCGGCCGGGACGGTGACGGTGACCTTGCGGTCGCCGTCGGACGTCACGGAGCCGGTGGCGCCGTAGATGCCCTGGTACGACATTCCCGCCGAGCCGGTCGCGAAGGTCGCCGTCTGCGCCGAGTCGGCGTTGTTGAGGGCGACGACGTACTCCTGGCCGGTCTTCGCGTCCGTACGGGTGAAGGCGTAGACGCCCGCGCCGTCGGCCGCGTAGCGCTGGGTCTGGACTCCGTCGGTCAGGGCCGGGTTGGCCCTGCGGAGCCCGGACAGCGCGGCGATCTGCCGGTACAGCGGTGCGCTCGGGTCGTAGGAGTCGCTGGCGTGGGTGCGGTCGGTGCCGATCTCGTCGTCGTCCAGGTAGTCGGCGACCTTGGAGGCGAACATGGTCTGGCGGGCGTCCTTGTCACCGCCGGAGCCGGTGAAGCCCTGCTCGTCGCCGTAGTAGACGACCGGGTTGCCGCGGCTGAGGAACATCAGCTCGTTGGCGAGCTCGTCCTTCTTCAGGATCTCGGCGTCGGTGGCCTTCGGGTTGTCCTGCTTCAGGAAGTACCCGATGCGGCCCATGTCGTGGTTGCCGAGGAAGGTGACCTGTTCGTAGGCGTTGGCCTTGTCGGTCGTGTACTTGTAGTCGTCGCCGAAGACGCCCGCCAGCTTCTGCGCACTCGCGCCCTGGGAGGCGTAGGAGCGGGCCGCGTCCTGGAACGGGAAGTCGAGGGTGGCGTCGAGGCGGCCCTGGGTGACGTACGGGGAGGTGATGTTCGTGTCGGCGGAGTAGACCTCGCCGAACATGAAGAAGTTCTTCCGCCCGTGCGCCGCCGCGTACGTGTCGAGCGCGGTCGCCCACTGGGTCCAGAACGGCATGTCGACGTGCTTGACAGTGTCGATCCGGAAGCCGTCGACGGCGAAGTCCTTCACCCACCGCTCGTAGATCTTCTCCATGCCGTGGACGACCTCGGGACGCTCGGTCCACAGGTCGTCCAGGCCGGAGAAGTCGCCGTAGGTGGTGGACTCGCCGGCGTACGTCGAGTCGCCCCGGTTGTGGTACATCGTCGGGTCGTTGAGCCAGGCCGGGACCTTGGACCGGCTGGTGACCTTCGGGGTGTACGGGAAGGAGCCGCTGGAGACGGCCGGGAACTTCCTGGTGCCACCCGCGTAGTCGGCGTCGTCGAAGGGCCTGCCGTCCCTGGTCAGGTAGGGGAAGGCGCCCTTGGAGAGGTAGTCGTAGGACTTCTCCTGGTAGTCCACGACGTCGGCGGTGTGGTTGGTGATGACGTCGAAGAAGACCTTCATGCCCTTGGCGTGCGCCTTGGAGATGAGGGTCCTGAGGTCGTTGTTGGTGCCGAAGTGCGGGTCGACCTGGGTGAAGTCGGTGATCCAGTAGCCGTGGTAGCCGGCGGAGGCGTTGCTGCCCGTGCCCTGCACGGGACGGTTCTTGAAGATGGGGGCCATCCAGATGGCGGTGGTGCCGAGCCCCTTGATGTAGTCCAGCTTCCGGGTCAGGCCCTTGAGGTCGCCGCCCTGGTAGAAGCCCTTGTCGGTGGGGTCGTAGCCGGTGCTGAGCCGGGAGCCGGTCAGTCCGCCCCTGTCGTTGGACGTGTCCCCGTTGGCGAAACGGTCCGGCATGACGAAGTAGAACTGCTCGCGGGTGTCGTCGTGCCGGGCGGGTACGGCGGCGAGCTTCGCGTCCGAGGGAGGCGCGGGCGGGGTGGCCGCCCGCGCGGCCAGTGGCTGGATCAGGGCGGCGGCGAGGGCCACGGCGGTGACGGCCGCGGCCCGTTTCGCTCTCGGTATCACAGGCGGTAACTCCTAGCGGATGCGGCTCTTTTGGATCCCTTGGGTCCGACCCCGCGCGACCGTATCGCCGCCGAAAGGTTTACAGCAAGAGTCTTGAAACTCATAGCAAGAAGTTTCAGCGTCAACCTTGACGTGCCCTTCTCAACTCCCTCACGCTCACGGGTTGTTGAACGCTGTCCCTTCTTTCGGAGCCGCACATGAACAGACACCGACCCCCGGGTGTCCTCCGCCGGACCGCGACCGCCGCGGCCGCGGGCGCCCTCGCACTGGCCGGAGTCATCGCCCTTCCCGCGACGTCCGCACAGGCGGACACCACCGCCAAGGGCGATGTCATCGCCAACCTGTGGGAGTGGAACTGGGACTCCATCGCCTCCGAGTGCACGAACGTGCTGGGCCCGGCCGGCTACGGCGCGGTCCAGGTGGCGCCGCCGGAGGAGTCCCTCAAGCAGTCGTCGTACTACTGGTGGGACGCCTACCAGCCGTACTCGTACAGCCTGAACAGCCGCTTCGGCAGCCAGGCGAAGTTCAGCGCCATGATCACCGCGTGCCACAAGGCGGGCGTGAAGGTCTACACCGACGCGGTCATCAACCACACCGCCGCGCAGACCGGCACCGGCTACGACGGCACGACGATCACCGACAAGTACTCCACCCCCGACTGGAGCCGGACCGACTACCACGACTCCAGCGAGTGCCCGACCCCGGACCTGACCATCCAGGACTACTCGAACCTGACCCAGGTCCAGAACTGCGAACTGCTCGGCCTGCCCGACCTGAAGACCGGCTCGGACACCGTCCGCGCGGGCATCGCGAACTACCTCAACTCCCAGCTGGCGCTCGGGGTGGACGGCTTCCGCGTGGACGCCGCCAAGCACATTCCCGAGACCGACATCGCGGCGATCGAGTCCAAGCTGACGAACACCACGTCGGGCTCGGCCCCGTACGTCTTCCAGGAGGTCTACCCGGGTACGACCCCGCAGCCCTCCGACTACTACGCCTCCGGTGACGTCCTGGACTTCACCTACGCGAGCAGGCTGAAGATGGCCTTCCAGGGCAACATCAGCGACCTGTCCTCGATCGAGTCCAGCGGCATCCTGCCGGCCGCGAACTCGGTGTCCTTCGTGACGAACCACGACACCGAGCGCAACGGCCTCCACCTGTCCTACAAGGACGGCGACACCTACAAGCTCGCCAACCTCTTCCAGCTCGCCTACAAGTGGTCCACGCCCACGGTGTACGCCAGCTGGGAGTGGACCCAGAGCGACCAGGCCCCGCCGAACTCCTCGGGCTTCGTCACGGACACGGACTGCGCCGGCGGCGCCTGGTACTGCCTGGACCGCGACACCGCGGTGGTCGGCATGGTGGCCTGGCACAACGCGACCGCCACGGCGGCGGTCTCCGACTGGCAGACGATGTCGTCCGACGTGATCGGCTTCGGCCGCAGCGGCACGGGCTTCTTCGCCCTGAACAACGGGACGTCCGCGGCGACGTACACCTTCGCCACGGGCATGGCCGACGGCACGTACAAGAACGTGATCGACGGCGGCGCGTCGACGGTGACCGTGTCGGGCGGCAGCGCGTCGCTCACCATCCCGGCGAAGGGCGCGGTCGCCTTCTACAACTCCTCCTACACCTGCACGGTGGGCTGCGGCGACGCGGGCGGCGGCTCCGGCGACACGGTCAGCGCGACCTTCGACGAGTACGCGTCCACGACGTCCGGCACCAACGTGTACGTCGTCGGATCCATCGCGGCGCTGGGCGGCTGGGACACCTCGAAGGCGATCCGGCTGTCCTCCTCCGGCTACCCGGTGTGGTCGGGCGAGGTGAGCGTGCCGGTCAACACGTCCTTCACCTACAAGTACGTGAAGAAGGACTCTTCGGGCAATGTGACGTGGGAGTCGAACGCCAACAGGCCGGCGTCCACGACCACGTCGACCCTGTCCCTCGACAACTCCTGGAACGTGGCGGACGCCGACGCCACCGACGTCACCTTCAACGAGCACGCGACGACCGACTGGGGCACCAACGTCTACGTCGTGGGCTCGATCCCGTCCCTCGGCTCCTGGAACACGAGCGACGCCATCCCCCTGTCCTCCGCCTCCTACCCGAACTGGAGCAGGCTGGTCATCGTCCCCAAGAGCACGACCTTCGCGTACAAATTCCTGAAGAAGGACAGCTCTGGAAACGTGACATGGGAGTCGGGGAGCAACCGCTCGTATACGACGGGCAGCTCGTCAGGCTACACGACCAGTGACACCTGGAAGTAGCCGTAACAGCCCACGACGAACGGGCTGTCACCGAGTCGTCCTTGGCGACAGCCCGTTCTCTTTTCCGAGACCCGAAACCGTGACCGATCGCCATGAGCGTCGTTGATCCGGTCGTATGAAAGCCGACACAGGACGCAAGTACCGCCTGTACCCCACCCCTGGGCAGGAGGAGGTCCTGACCAAGTGGGGTCACACGGCACGAGCCTTGTGGAACTTGGCGTTGGAGCAACGCCAGCACGTCTACAAGCAGCGAGGCGTGACACTGCGTGCCGTGGAACAATGCCTGCATCTCACGGCAGCGAGAGCCGAAATCGACTGGCTCGCGGAGCTTCCCGCAGCCGCTGGTCAGCAGGTGCTACATCACCTGGACAGGGCGTACGACAACTTCTTCAACCCCTCTCATCCGGCCAGCTATCCCCAGTTCAAGAAGCGTGGCCATCGACTGAAGGTGTCCCTCCCAGGACAAAACCTCAAAGTGCGCAAACTCAGCCGCCACTGGGCGGAGGTACGACTACCCAAGATCGGCTGGGTACGATTCCGTCTCTCCCGAGCGCTGGGTGGGACTCTTCGCAACGCGACGATCAGCAAGGACGGCACTGGCTGGCACATCTCTTTCGGCGTGGCGACGGGGATCAAGCCGATGCCTCGGCTCGACAAGCCGGGGTGTGGCGTGGACTTCGGCGTTGCAGCCTCTGCCTTTGTGTCCACGGAAGACCGGCCCAGGCGAATGCCGCAGACACTCACCAAAGCGGAGAAGACCCGGCTCAAGCATCTGGAACAGAAGAAAGCCCGGCAGCTCACCTACGCGAAGAAGCACCAAGGAGGCCGGTACAGCAAGCGACTGCGCCGGACCATCGAGCAAATCGCCAAGGTCAAGTCCCGCCAAGCCAGCCGAAGAAGAGACTTCACGCACAAGCTCACGACCGATCTCGCCAAGAACCACGGCTACGTCGGCGTCGAAGACTTGCGCGTGAAGAACATGACCAAGAGCGCCAAAGGAAACGCTGAGCGTCCCGGCGTGAGCGTCAAGGCCAAGGCGGCACTGAATCGATCGATCCTGGACAACTGTCCGGGAGAGCGGCGTCGACAGCTTGAGTACAAGTGTAAGCTATCCGGCTCGGAACTTCGAGTGGTTCCTGCCTTTAACAGCTCCAACACCTGCGGGAATCCCGACTGCGGAAAGGTCGATCCGGAGTCACGGCCGGGATGTGGCCGGCTGTTCGTCTGCGTGCACTGTGGGCACGAGGACGACGCCGACCACAACGCCGCCGTCGAGATTCACGCCCGAGCCCGCCGGACGGGTGGCTCGGTTATCAACAGCACGCGCAGGCGCCCATCGGTGCCGAGTCCCGGGCAGTCCTGGAGGCGGTTGCGTGAAACCCAACCCGCCATCCGAGGCGGCACCGGGAATCGCGGCCAGTGAACGGCAGCGAGAATCGTCAATGCAACGTCCAGAACAACCCAACCCAGCCTAACTAACAGCTCGACTTTCCCGAGTAGATTGCCAGCGCAGTATTGGCACCCAGGGTGGCGGTGAACTGGCCACTGGAGTTCACCGTCACCTGCGTACTGCTCTGGACATCGCAGTAAGTGCCAGCCGCAAGCGAGGTCTGGTACGTACGAGTCAGGGCGGACGACTCGTGGTTGATCGCCACATAGCCCTTGCTTCCCCGGCCGAACGCGATCGCGTTGTTGCCGTCGTCCCACCAGTCGGAGACGGCCTGGCCGCGGGTCGCGTTGCGGAAGGCGACCATGCGGATGATCTCCGGCCAGGCGTGCTGGCACTTCCAGCCGTCCTGCCAGCAGGCGTTCACCTGGCCACCGTTGGGCGGTCCCGCGTCCGCGTCGGACCACTCGTAGCCGGAGTTGATGTCGGGGGCGCCGTACGGCCAGGCGAGCATGAAGACGTTCGCCAGGGTGTAGTCGGCGCCGTCCTTGTAGTTCAGCGTCGAGCCGTTGCGCTCGGTGTCGTGGTTGTCGACGAAGACGCCGGCCACCGAGCTGCCGAGGTAGCCCCAGCCCTCGCCGAAGTTGGTGAGGTAGGCCAGCTTCTCGTTCTTGAAGACGCGCTTGAGGTCGTAGGCGTAGCGGAACTCCTGGACGTCTCCGTTGCCGGTGTACTCGGAGGGCTGGACGGCCTCGTTCGCGCCGTAGATGACCTCCTGCTTCCAGTACACGGACGGGTTGGTCAGGCGGCTCTTGATGTTCGCCAGGTCCTCCGCCGGGATGTGCTTGGCCGCGTCGATGCGGAAGCCGTCGGCGCCCAGGGAGAGCAGGTCGTTCATGTAGCCGGCGATGGTCCTGCGGACGTACTCCTCGCCGGTGTCGAGGTCGGCCAGGCCGACGAGTTCGCAGTGCTGGACGTTCCAGCGGTCCTGGTAGTTGGTGACCTGGGAGGTGCAGTCGTCGAAGTCGGGGTACGAGTACAGGCCGGGGTAGTCGTACTTGCTGTACGTCGAGCCGCCGGTGCCGGTGCCGCTGCCCGCCGACATGTGGTTGACGACGGTGTCGACGACGACCTTCAGGCCGGCCGCGTGACAGGTGTCGATCATGTTCTTGAAGGCGGTCCGGTCACCGAGCCGGCCCGCGATCCTGTACGACACCGGCTGGTACGAGGTCCACCACTGCGGGCCCTGTATGTGCTCGGCGGGCGGGGAGACCTGGACATAGCCGTACCCGGCGGGGCCGAGGGTGGTGGTGCACTCGCGGGCCACCGAGGCGTAGTTCCACTCGAAGAGGACGGCGGTGACGTCCTTGGTGCCGGGCGGGGAGGCGTCGGCGGTGGTCGGGTTCATGCCAACCAGAACGGCGGCCGTGAGGGCGGCCACCGCGGGGAGGGTTCTGCGTGCCATGTGGGGGTCCTTCGTCCTTGAAGGCTGGGGAAAGACCGCTGAAGGTGCTTGCTGCAATGTTTCAGCAAACTTGCGGTGACGCAGATGTTAAAGGCCCGCTGCCTGAAAGGCAGCGGGCCGTTGTGAAGTTGATGCAAGAACTTGCCGACGGACCGCCGGACGGCCTGTCAGGCGGCGTGTCAGGAGGTCGTGAACCACACCGTCGTGTCGGCCGGCACCTTGGTCTCGTCGTCGGCCTCGGTCACCTCACCGCTGGCGAGCAGCACACGGCCGTACGCCGGGGTCGCCACCGACTCCCCCGTGGTGTTCGCGACGCAGACGAACTCCCCGCGCCGGAAGGCCAGAACGCCCTCGGGCGCCCGCAGCCACTCCACCGCCTCGCCCGCGCCGAGGTCCGGCTGCGAACGGCGCAGGCTCAGTGCGGCGCGGTACAGCTCCAGCGTCGAGCCGGGGACACCCGTCTGGGCCTCCACGCTCAGCTCGCCCCAGCTCGCCGGCTGCGGGAGCCAGCTGCCGCCGCTGCCGAAGCCGTACGAGGAGCCCTCGCGGGTCCACGGGATCGGGACGCGGCAACCGTCGCGGAAGCCGTCCTGGCCGGCGCCACGGAAGTACGCCGGGTCCTGGCGCACCTCGTCGGGCAGGTCGACGACGTCCGGGAGGCCCAGTTCCTCGCCCTGGTAGATGTACGCCGAGCCGGGCAGCGCCAGCATGAGGAGGGTCGCGGCGCGGGCGCGGCGCAGGCCCAGTTCGCGGTCGCCCGCCGTGCGGATCTGGGTGCCGAGGCCGGGCGGGTTGGCGAAGCGGGTGGCGTGCCGGGTGACGTCGTGGTTGGACAGCACCCAGGTGGCGGGGGCGCCGACCGGGCGCATGGCCTCCAGGGTGCGGTCGATGACGGTGCGGAGTTCCTTCGCGTCCCACTCGGTGCTCAGGTACTGGAAGTTGAAGGCCTGGTGCAGCTCGTCCGGGCGGACGTAGTGCGCGGTGCGCTCGACGGTCGGGGTCCATGCCTCGGCGACGAAGATGCGCTCGCCCGCGTACTCGTCGAGGATCGTGCGCCACTGGCGGTAGATCGCGTGGACGCCGTCCTGGTCGAAGAACGGCATGACATCGTTGCCCAGCAGCTTGAGCTGGTCGTGGGAGCCGAGGTCGGGCAGGCCCTCGGCCTTGACCAGGCCGTGGGCCACGTCGATGCGGAAGCCGTCCACGCCCATGTCCAGCCAGAAGCGCAGGATGGAGCGGAACTCGTCGCCGACGGCCGGGTGTTCCCAGTTGAAGTCGGGCTGCTCGGGCGCGAAGAGGTGCAGGTACCACTCTCCCCCAGTCTTCGACCGGGAGGTGCCCCCAGCCGAACCATCGGGTTCCGTGACGCGGGTCCAGGCCGGGCCGCCGAAGATCGACTCCCAGTCGTTGGGCGGGAGTTCGCCGTTCTTCCCCTTGCCGGGGCGGAAGTGGTAGCGCTCGCGCAGGGGGGAGCCGGGGCCCTCGGCGAGGGCGCGCTTGAACCACTCGTGCTGGTCGGAGGAGTGGTTGGGCACGAGGTCGACGATGATCCTCAGCCCCAGCTCGTGGGCGTCGCGGATCAGCGCGTCGGCGTCGAGCAGGTTGCCGAACATCGGGTCGACGGCGCGGTAGTCGGCGACGTCGTAGCCCGCGTCGGCCTGCGGGGAGGCGTAGAAGGGGCTCAGCCACACGGCGTCGACGCCGAGGTCGCGCAGGTACGGCAGGCGGGAGCGTACGCCTTCCAGGTCGCCCATGCCGTCGCCGTTGCTGTCGGCGAAGCTGCGCGGATAGACCTGGTAGATGACCGCGTCCCGCCACCAGTCGCGGCGGCGGTCGGCTACGGCGGCGGAGTGGTGGGCCGGTGCGGCGGGCTGCTGCTGGCTCATGGCGTCCTTGATTGCTAAGGGAGTTCGGGTCATGGGCGCGTGGGTGGTACGGCGGCGGAGGCGGGCCGGGGGGTGCGAGGCGGCCGCGGTGACAGCGGGGTCGGATGGGCACCGCGGCCGCCTACCCGCGCGGAGTTCGCGCGGGAGCCTCTTCTTGCGATGCGGGCGTCAGCCCTTGGTGCCGCCTGCGGTGAGGCCGGTGACGAGGTTCTTCTGCACGAGGTAGAAGAACACCGACACGGGTATCGCGATCAGCACCGCGGTGGCGGCCATGTAGTTCCACTGGGCGTCGTGCTCGCTGACGAAGGTCTGCAGGCCGACGGCGAAGGTGTACTTGGAGTCGTCCAGCATGAACGTGGTCGCGAAGGCGACCTCGCCGACGGCGGTGATGAAGTTGTAGAAGGCGGCGACGGCCAGGCCCGGGCGGGCCAGCGGCAGGATCAGCCGGAAGAAGGTGCCGAAGGGGCTCAGTCCGTCGACGCGTCCGGCCTCGTCTATCTCGAAGGGGATGGTGTCGAAGTACCCCTTGAGCAGCCAGGCGCTGTACGGCACGGCGGTGGTGCAGTTGATGACGATCAGCGCCCAGTAGGTGTCGATGAGATCGAGCTGGCTGAAGATCTCGTACATCGGCACGATCAGGATGGCGATCGGGAAGGCCTGGGTGAGCAGCAGGACCCACATCAGCTGCTTGTAGCCGGGGAAACGCATCCGGGAGACCGCGTAGCCGGTGGTGGCGGCGACGAAGACGCCGATCACGGTGGTGCCGCCGGCCACGATCATCGTCGACTTGAACCAGTCGAAGAAGCCGGTGTGCTGCAGCACGAAGCTGTAGTTGGAGAAGCTGAGCCTGCCCAGGATCTTGCCCGGGTGCAGATAGTCGTCCTTCTCGGGGCCGAGCGACAGGAAGATCAGCCAGGCCACCGGGGCGAGTGCGATCAGGCTCGCGACGGCGAGGCCGCCGTGCAGGAGGGCGGCGCCGAGCGGGCCGCGCTCGCCACGCCGGCGGGCGCGGCGCGGGGGCTGCGCGGCGGGGGTGGGCCCGGCCTCGGTCTTTTCCAGGGTCGTGGTGCTCATGGCGGCGGCTCCTGCGGCGTCAGACGGCGAGCTGGTCATTGCGCTTCAGCCAGCGGAAGTAGAAGGAGGTGAAGACGGTGATGATCGACAGCAGCAGTACGCCGTACGCGGCGGACTGGGCGAAGTCGCGCGGCTGCTGTCCGAAGCCCAGGAAGTAGGCCCAGGTGACGAGGATCTGGGCGTCCGGGGCGCTGGTCGGGCCGAACAGCAGGAAGATGATGGCGAACTGGTTGAAGGTCCAGATGATGCCGAGGAGCACGACGGTGGAGCTGACGGACCTCAGCCCCGGCAGGGTGACGTGCCGGAAGCGCTGCCAGGCGCCGGCGCCGTCCATCTCGGCGGCCTCGTAGAGCGAGGAGTCGATGGACTGCAGCCCGCCGAGCAGCGAGAGCATCATGAACGGCACACCGCACCAGGTGTTGACCATGATCGCGGCGAAGCGCTGCCAGAAGGTGTCCTCCAGCCACTGAGGCTGGGGCATGTGGAGCGCGTGCAGGATCTGGTTGATCACTCCGGAGTCGGAGAGCATGATCCGCCAGGAGAAGACGGTGACGAAGGTCGGCACGGCCCAGGGCAGGACCAGCAGCACGCGGTAGAAGGTGCGGCCGCGCAGCTTCTCGTTGAGCATGAGCGCGAGGCCCAGGCCGATGGTGTAGTGCAGGGCCACACAGGCGGCCGTCCAGACGACGGTCCACAGGAAGTGCGACCAGAACCGGTCGTACGACAGCGGGCCGAACAGGATGTCCTTGTAGTTGCCGAACCCGATGAACTTGTAGGTGGCCGGGATGTGGTTGACGCCGATCGTGCGCGCCGAGTTCAGGCTGTTGGCGTCGGTCAGCGTCAGGTAGACACCGCGGATCAGCGGGTAGCCCACGATCACGGCGAGCACGACGACCACGGGGGCGATCATCGCGTAGGCGTACCAGTACCTCTGGTAGCCGTGTCTGATGCGCTGCCCCAGCCCGGGCCGAGGCGCGCGGTCACCGCGGCGCTTGCCGGTCGCGCGGTCGATGGCGACTGTCATGGTTCGACACCTTCAAAACGATCAGGAGTTGGGCCGGGCACAGGGCGGTGGCCGCCGGATCCTTCCCCTCCTGACGAGAGGATCCGACGGCCACACGGGCGTCACTTGCTGAAGTCGGGCACCAGCTTGGCGATGGCGACCTCGGCGTTGCTCAGGCCCTTGTCCAGCGGCTCCTTGCCGTCGGCGACCTTCGGCAGCTCGGTGTCGAGCGGACCCCACAGGGAGCTGTACTCGGGCAGTGCCGGGCGGGGCTGGGCGGCGGGGAGGACGGACTGGAAGCCGGCGATGCCGGGGTCGGCCTTGACCTTCGCGGTGTAGGCGTCCTCACGGGTGGGCAGGGTGGAGTTCTTCAGGGCGATGCTCTCCTGGGAGCTCGCCGAGGTCATGAACTTCACGAACTTCAGCGCCGCGTCCTGGTGGGCCTTGTCCGAGCCGGCGTAGACCGCGAGGTTGTGGCCGCCGGTCGGGGCGCCCGCCTTGCCGGTGGAGCCGGCCGGGACGGTGGCGATGCCGAGGTTGGACTTGTCCGTGAAGGCGCTGCCCTTGTAGAAGTTCGTGATCTCCCAGGGGCCCTGGATGATCGCGGCGACCTTGCCGTTGACGAACGCGTCCTGGATGTGGGCGTAGGCGTCGGCGGTGGTGTCGGCCTTGTGCAGGCCCTGCCCGGAGAAGGTGCTCAGCCAGGTGCCGTAGGCCTTCTTGGCGGCGGCGGAGTCGACGGTGATCTTCTTCGCGGAGGCGTCGACGGTGTCGGTGCCCTCGCCGTAGAGGAAGGTCTGGGCGTAGTAGGCCTGGGTGGAGCCCCAGTAGCCGTACACCTTGTCCTTGGTGTCGATCTTGGCGGCGTCGGCCTTCAGCTCGTCCCAGGTCTTGGGGGCATCGGTGATGCCGGCCTTCTTGAACAGGGCCTTGTTGTAGACGAGGGCCAGGGTGTCGGTGACCAGCGGGACGCCGTAGGTCTTGCCCTGGTACTGGGCCTGCTTGATCAGGTTGGGCTGGAACTTGGCCTGGTCGGCGAGGGCCTCGGTGCCGTCCAGCGGCAGGAAGTAGCCCTTCTTGGCGAAGGCCGGCGTCCAGCCGACTTCGGAGCGCAGCACGTCCGGGGCGCCCTTGGAGCCGGCCGCGGTGTCGAACTTGTTCTGCGCCTGGTCGAAGGGGACGTTGACGTACTTGACCTTGATGTTCTTGTTGGCGGCCTCGAACTGCTTGATCAGGGCCTGGTACGTCGGCGCCTCGTTCGTGGCGTTGGAGGTGTCCCACCAGGTGATGGTCACCGGGCCGCCGGCCTTGTCGCCGCTGTTGCTGCTCCCGCCGCCGCAGGCCGTCGCCGCGAGGGCGAGGGACGCCACCAGCGCGGAGGCCGCTATGCCACGCCGCATGAGTTCTCCTTGAGGTTTCAAGCCCGAGTGAGGCAGGGGCGGTCCCGTCCGCCGTCCCTGCGGTCTTGCCGACAGCGCCGTTGCGGCGGCCGGGCGACCAGGAACGTAACAGCGTTGTAAGCCCCGCGAAAGACCTTGCAGAAAAAAAGTGCAAGGGAACACGATGGTTACCCGCTCGTGACCGGCGCTCGACCCCGATGCAACCGTGTATTGGAGCCGGTGGGGCGGTGGCGGCGGCACTTGTGCAAGACTCTGCAAGCTCTTGCCACCATGAATTCGAGGGAGCGCGATGAGGCAGCAACCCACGGCGGGCCGTTCGGCTGCCCGTGCCCGGCGTCCGGCCGGTGGGCAAGGCGACATACGACCGGTACAGTCCGGTGCCGTGACCACACGGCTTGCCGACATCGCTGCGCAGGCGGGGGTGAGCGAAGCGACTGTCAGCCGGGTCCTCAACGGGAAGCCGGGCGTCGCCGCCACCACCCGCCAGTCCGTGCTCGCCGCGCTGGACGTCCTGGGCTACGAGCGCCCGGTCCGGCTGCGGCAGCGCAGCGAGGGGCTGGTCGGGCTGATCACTCCGGAGCTGGAGAACCCGATATTCCCGGCTCTGGCCCAGGTCATCGGCCAGGCGCTGACCCGGCAGGGCTACACGCCGGTGCTCGCCACGCAGACCCCCGGCGGCTCGACCGAGGACGAGCTGACCGAGATGCTGGTGGACCGCGGGGTCGCGGGCATCATCTACGTCTCCGGACTGCACGCCGACACCACCGCCGACATGCAGCGCTACGAGCGGCTGCGGGCGCAGGGCGTGCCGTTCGTGCTGGTGGACGGGTTCTCGCCGAAGGTGCAGGCGCCGTTCATCTCCCCCGACGACCGGGCCGCGATGACGCTCGCGGTGACCCACCTGGTGTCGCTGGGCCACACCCGGATCGGGCTGGCGCTCGGGCCGAAGCGGTTCGTGCCGGTGCAGCGCAAGATCGAGGGCTTCGTGCGGGCCGTGCAGGACCAGTTGGGGCTCGCCGCCGAGGTGGTCGAGACGGAGCTGATCCAGCACTCCCTGTACACCCTGGAGGGCGGTCAGGCGGCCGCGACGGCGCTGATCGAGCGGAACTGCACGGCCGTGGTCTGCGCCAGCGACATGATGGCGCTCGGCGCCATACGCGCGGCCCGTCAGCGGGGCCTGGAAGTGCCCCGGGACGTGTCGGTGGTCGGCTTCGACGACTCCCCGCTGATCGCCTTCACCGACCCGCCGCTGACCACGGTCCGCAAGCCGGTGCCGGCGATGGGGCAGGCGGCGGTGCGCACGTTGCTGGAGGAGATCGGCGGGACGCCCGCGCCGCACAGCGAGTTCGTGTTCATGCCGGAGCTGGTGGTGCGCGGTTCGACCGCTTCGGCACCGAATGTCCTCCGTACGTCGTAGAAGGTGCGTCCCGGACCCGACCTTGGGATGATCGGTCGAAGACGCCTTTTCTGGCAGACTTGATGCCTATGAGTGACTCGACCGTGACGCAGTCGGAAGGTCGCGAGGAGGTGGCCGTTCCGCAGGCCGTCACGGGCGAGGACAGGCGGACTCCGCTGGGCCGGTTGCGGCGCCCGCGCCGGCCCCGGCTCTGGTTCGAGACCCTTCTGATCGCGGTGAGTTACTGGACGTACTCACTGATCCGCAACGCCGTCCCGGAGCAGCGGGGCAAGGCGCTGCGCAACGCCGACTGGATCTGGAGCGCCGAGCACCATCTGGGCATCGCCCTCGAACAGTCCGTCAACCACGCGCTGAACTCGGTGACTTGGCTGATCATCGGGATGAACTACTACTACGCCACGCTGCACTTCATCGTCACGATCGGGGTGCTGGTGTGGCTGTACCGGTGGCATCCGGGGCGTTACGCGGCGGCGCGGCTGGCACTGTTCGCGACGACGGGTGTGGCCCTGCTCGGTTACTATCTGTTTCCGCTCGCGCCGCCCCGGTTGATGCGCGGCGGGCACTTCGTGGACACCGTGATGGTGCACCACACGTGGGGCTCGATGGCCTCCGGCGATCTGAAGCACATGTCGAACCAGTACGCGGCGATGCCGTCGATGCACATCGGCTGGTCGCTGTGGTGCGGGCTGACGATCTTCGCGCTGGCGTCCGTGCCGTGGGTGCGGGTGCTGGGCCTGCTCTACCCGGCGGCCACCCTGCTGGTCATCGTCGCCACGGCCAACCATTTCTGGCTGGACGCGGTGGGCGGAGTGCTCTGCCTCGCCTTCGGGTTCACGGTGGCGCGCATGTGGTACGGCACGCTGCCGTACGCCCTGCCCCGGGTGGTCCCGGCCCGCAGGCGGGAGCCGGAGCCCGCCGTGGCCCGGGCCACCCAGGTGCCGTAGCAGCGGCCGGGCGTCACCCTCCGTTGCCGTAGAACAGCTCCTCGACCACCGTGCGTGCCCGGCGGGTGGTACGGCGGTAGGCGTCCAGCATGTCGCCGGCGTGCCCGGCGCCGTAGCCCAGGTAGCGGCCCACGGCGGCCAGCTCGCGCGGCTCGGTGGGGAAGGTGTCCCCGGCCCGGCCGCGCACCAGCATCACCGCGTTGCGCACCCGCGTCGCCAGCACCCAGGCCTCGTCCAGGATCTCCGTCTCCTCGGCGGTCAGCAGCCCGGCCTCGCGGGCGGCGGCCAGCGCGTCCCGGGTGCGGGTGGTGCGCAGACCGGGCTGGTCCCAGCCGTGCCGGAGCTGGAGGAGCTGCACGGTCCACTCGACGTCGGACAGCCCGCCCGGGCCGAGCTTGGTGTGCAGCTTCGGGTCGGCGCCGCGCGGGAGGCGCTCGGACTCCATGCGGGCCTTCAGCCGGCGGATCTCGCGTACGGCGTCCTCGCCGAGGCCGTGGGCCGGGTAGCGGAGGGGGTCGATCAGCTCGGTGAAGCGGCGGCTCAGGTCCTCGTCCCCGGCGACCGGCTCGGCCCGCAGCAGCGCCTGGGACTCCCAGACCAGGGACCAGCGGCGGTAGTACGCCTCGTACGACTTCAGGGTGCGCACGAGCGGACCCGACTTGCCCTCCGGGCGCAGGTCGGCGTCGATGAGCAGCGGCGGGTCGGCGCTGGGCAGCTGGAGCAGGCGGCGCATCTCGGCGACGACCTTGTTCGCGGCGGCGGCGGCCTCGTGCTCGTCCACGCCGTCCTGCGGCTCGTGCACGAAGACGACGTCCGCGTCGGAGCCGTAGCCCAGCTCGTGGCCGCCGAAACGGCCCATTCCTATGATCGCGAACCGGGTGGGCAGCGTGTCGCCCCAGCCGTCCCGGACCACCGCGCGCAGGGTGCCGGCGAGGGTGGCGGCGGTGAGGTCGGAGACCGCCGCGCCGACCCGGTCCACCAAGGCGCCCTGGTCGGCCTCGGCGGGGCTGGTCTCGGTGCCGTAGGAGCCGACGATGTCGGCGGCGGCCGTGCGGAACAGCTCGCGGCGGCGCACGCCACGGGCCGCGGTGACGCCCTTCTCGGCGTTCTCCGCGCGGCCCACCGCGGCCAGGATCTCCTGCTCCAGGTGGGCGCGCCCGCGGGGGTCGAGGCCGCCGCCGTCGCCGTCGCCCAGCAGGGCCACCGCCTCGGGGGCGCGCATGAGGAGGTCGGGGGCGAGGCGGCCCGCCGACAGGACGCGGGCCAGGTTCTCGGCCGCGGCGCCCTCGTCGCGCAGGAGGCGCAGGTACCAGGGGGTCTTGCCGAGCGCGTCGGAGACCTTGCGGAAGTTCAGCAGCCCCGCGTCCGGGTCCGCCGAGTCGGCGAACCAGCCGAGGAGGACGGGGAGCAGGGTGCGCTGGATCGCCGCCTTGCGGGTGACGCCGGAGGCGAGTGCCTCGAGGTGGCGCAGGGCGGCGGCGGGGTCGGCGTAGCCGAGGGCGACGAGGCGCTCGCGGGCCGCCTCGGGGCTCAGGCGGACCTCGCCCGGGGCGAGTTGGGCGACCGCGTCGAGCAGCGGGCGGTAGAAGAGCTTCTCGTGGAGCCTGCGTACGACGCCGGTGTGCCGCTTCCACTCCCGGATCAGCTCGGCCACCGGGTCGGTGCGCAGCCCGAGGGAGCGGCCGAGACGCCGCTGGTCCTCCTCGGCGACCGGGACGAGGTGGGTGCGGCGCAGGCGGTGGAGCTGGATGCGGTGCTCCATCGAGCGCAGGAAGCGGTACGCCTCGTCCAGGCGGGCGGCGTCCTCACGGCCGACGTAGCCTCCGGCGGCCAGGGCCTGCAGGGCGTCCAGGGTGGTGCCGCTGCGCAGGCTCTGGTCGGTGCGGCCGTGCACCAACTGCAGCAGCTGGACGGCGAATTCGACGTCGCGCAGGCCGCCGGGGCCGAGTTTGAGCTCGCGTTCGATCTCGGAGGCGGGGATGTTCTCCACGACGCGGCGGCGCATCTTCTGGACGTCCGTCACGAAGTTCTCGCGCTCGGCCGCCTTCCAGACCAGGGGTTCGAGCGCGTCGACGTACGCCCGGCCGAGCTCCGCGTCGCCCGCGACCGGGCGGGCCTTGAGCAGGGCCTGGAACTCCCAGGTCTTCGCCCAGCGTTGGTAGTAGGCGAGGTGGGAGGAGAGGGTGCGGACCAGGGGGCCGTTGCGGCCCTCGGGGCGGAGGTTGGCGTCCACCGGCCAGATGGAGCCCTCCACGGTGGTCTCCGAGCAGATCCGCATGAGGTGGGAGGCGAGGCGGGTGGCGGCGGTGAGGGCCTTGGCCTCGGTGGTGCCTTCGGCCGCCTCCGCCACGAAGATCACGTCCACGTCGGAGACGTAGTTCAGTTCGTGGCCGCCGCACTTGCCCATCGCGATCACCGCGAGGCGGCAGGCGGCGGCGTCCCCGGGGGCGTTCGCCCGCGCGATGGCCAGGGCGGCGCGGAGGGTGGCGGTGGCGAGGTCGGCGAGTTCGGCGGCCGTCTCGGCGAGGTCCGTGGTGCCGCAGACGTCGCGGGCGGCGATGGAGAGCAGACACCGGCGGTAGGCGACGCGCAGCGAGACGGGGTCGGTGGCCTCGGCCAGGCCGCGCTCGAACTCCTCGACGCCGGGGTGCAGGTCCCTGGGCTCGTACGTGACCAGGGCGTGCCAGTCGCTCGGGTGGCGGGCCAGGTGGTCGGTGAGGGCGGCGGAGGCGCCGAGGACGCCGAGGAGGCGGTCCCGCAGCGGCTTGGCCGCGATGAGGGTGTCCAGCAGTTCACGGTGGGCCGTCTGGCCGTCCTGCGCCTCCAGGAGGCGGACCAGGCCGTGCAGGGCGAGATCGGGGTCGGCGGTGGCGCCCAGGGCTTCCAGGAGGACGGGGTCGTCGCGGACGGGGGCGAGCTCCGGGCCGTCGAGGAGGCGCTCCGCGGCGGAGGGGTCGGTGAAGCCGTGTCGGAGCAGGCGGGTGAACGTACTGCTTCTGCGCCCCGGCGTCATCTCCGTGGCCTCCCCTTGGGTGCGGCTGCGTGCGTCTCGGATCGGCATCGTCCTGGCCAGAGCCTAACCGGAGGGGGGCGGGGCGGCTTGGGGCGCGGGGGCCTGCGGGGCGGGGGC
>NZ_JBEPBF010000097.1:0-2556 GCF_040298985.1 Streptomyces sp. NPDC001093
CCGGGGGCGCGTTCGCGTCCGGGGGAGCCCTGCGGCGCGCCGCGGAACGAAATGGGTGGCCGGCCCCCCTGCCGTGATGCTGAGATGGCCCGGTGCAGGGTGAGTTCTCGATCGTCGTGGACCGCAGCAGATACCAGTACGCGCCGACTCCGTGGGAGCACGAGTCATGGCGGGTCTCGGCCCTCGACTGGGTGGCGGAGCAGCTCGCCTCCCACGGCCTGCGGGCGGGCGGAGAGCTGCGTGTCCGGTTGCGGCCGTGGTCCGTGCTGGTGCGGGTGCCCGTCGAGGGGCGGGAGGCGGTCTGGTTCAAGGCGAATCCGCCGGCCAGCGCCTTCGAGGGCCCGTTGACCGCCGCACT
Organism: Streptomyces sp. NPDC001093; assembly: GCF_040298985.1. Classification (NCBI taxonomy): domain Bacteria; kingdom Bacillati; phylum Actinomycetota; class Actinomycetes; order Kitasatosporales; family Streptomycetaceae; genus Streptomyces; species Streptomyces sp. NPDC001093. The sequence continues at coordinate 359 of NZ_JBEPBF010000097.1, forward strand.
GGCCCGCTGGGTGCCCGGGCATGTGCTCCGGCCGCTGGCCGTCGACGCCGAACGCGCATGGGTGCTGCTGCCCGACGGAGGGGAGCTGTTCCGCGACGTGCTCGCCCGGGAGCCGGTCGAGCCGCGGACCTGGGAGGAGCTGCTGCGCCAGTACGCGACCCTGCAGCGGGCCCTCACCCCGCACGCGCGCGAGATCGAGCGGCTCGGGGTGCCCGCCACCCGGACCCCCGATCTGCCCGGGGTGTTCGACGAGCTGCTCACGAGGAGCACCGCGCTGCTCCCGGAGGCACGCGAACGGCTGGAGCGGCTGCGGCCCCGGCTCAGTGACTGGTGCGCCGAACTCGCCTCCTTCGACGTCGAGGACTCCCTCGACCACGCGGACCTGCACGACGGCCAGCTGTTCCGGCCGGCGCCGGGCCGGTTCACCTTCTTCGACTGGGGCGACGCGGTCGTCTCGCACCCGTTCTGCAGCCTGCGGATCCCCGCCGAGAAGGCGCGCGCACGGTACGGGCCGCAGGTCCTGGCCCGGCTGCTCGACGCCTACCTGGAGCCCTGGACGGGCGCCGGGCGCACGCCCGCGGACCTGCGCCGCGCCGCACACCTCGGCTGGCGCCTGAGCGTCCTGGGCCGCGCCGCGTCCTGGGGCCGCACGTTTCCCGGCTCGTCGGGCACCGGCCCGGGCGCCGAGCAGAGCTCCGCGTCCCTGCTGGAGATCTTCAACGACCCGCCGTTCTAGGGGAGTCGGACCGCCGGTCCCGCGATCGGGTGCCGGGGTGCCGTGTGCTGGACGGCCGGTGTTCGGTGCGCCGAGGCGTCGTAACCGCAGCGCACGCCCCATCCGGTCAGAACCCGTGTCCGCTCGCGCTGGCCGCCCCCGTGCCGTGCGGCGGACACTGGGCCGTATGACCCGCACTCGTACGCCCGCCGCTCCTCCGCCCGGCCGCCGTACCGTGCTGGCGGCCCTCGCCGGTGTCGCGCTCGGCGCGGCGGGCTGTTCCGGCCGTACGGCCCGGACCGCGCACCCGTCCCAGAGGCCCACGGCCGCGCACCCGTCCCGGGAGGCCACGTCCGGCACCGGGTCGCCGTCGCCCTCTCCCGTGCTGCCGCGCACCACCCCCTGGCGGCCCACGTCCGCCGAGGTCCAACCGGCCGCGAAGCTGCGCGCCGTGCGGCTGGTGGAGGCGATCGGCGCCTGGGCCGACGGACACGGCGACGCGGCGGCCGCACGGGCGAGGGCCGCGGCGCTCGGGCTGCCGGCGTCCCTCGTCGGCCAGGCCGGGCCGCTGCTGCCGACGGCCGACCAGGCGGTGCTGCAGGTCGTGGACGCGCAGTACGGCGGGATCCTGTCCCGGTCGGCCAGCGTGCTGGTGGTGTGCCGGCAGTGGACCCGGCGCGCCGGCACGGTGAGCGCCGGCGGGACGACGGTCGACGTGCGCCTCTCCCGGTCGGGTTCCGGCTGGACGGTCGACGCCCTGCATCCGGCACACCCGGGACCGGCCGCCCCGTCCTTGGCGTCGGACGTCCGGAACGTGCTGTCCGACGACCGGATCGTGCTGCCGCCCGCTGCCATGGCGGATCTGCGCAGTGGTCAGGTGCACACCAGCGTGGCGAAGGCGATGCTCGCGCTGGCGCGGACGTACCGGCTGGAGGTGAGCGTCGTCCGCTCCGGGCATCCGCTGGACGTGTTCGGCACCAGCCGGCCCAGCGACCATCCGCGGGGCCGGGCCTTCGACGTGTGGCGGATCGACGGCCACGCGGTCGTCGACCCGGCGACCTCACGCGGTCTGATCGAGCGGTTCATGCGGGACGCGGCGGCGGCCGGCTCGTACAACGTGGGCGGCCCCGTGCTGCTGTCCGGCGGCGGTGCCGGTCAGTTCTTCAGCGACGCCACCCATCACGACCACGTGCACATCGGCTTCCGCACCTGACCGCATCCCACGGTGTCACCCGTTCGGCCGTACCGCCGCCGGCCCGGCCCGACGCGGTCGCGCGGCCCGCCGGCCGGTGTTCCCGCGCCTGCCGCGGGTTGCGCCGACCGCGCGGGCGTCGGAACGCTGGAGCCGACACACATCCGGGAGGTGCAGTGGCTCCGGCACACGACACCACACCGTCGGACGGCCTCGGCCGCCGGCGTTTCCTGACCCTGTCCGCAGGCCTCGGTCTCGGCACGGCCGCCGCGTGCACGGCGACACCGCCGC
>NZ_JBEPBF010000097.1:2566-39175 GCF_040298985.1 Streptomyces sp. NPDC001093
CGCCCGCACTCCACCGCGGCCCCCCACGGGCGGCTGCGGCCCGAGGCGGAACGGGACGCCCCGGGCACCGCCGACTGGCGCCTGGCCTCCACCGGCCCGCCGGACGCGGTGGCCGGTTACCCGGACCGGGTGAGCGTCACCCCGGGCGAGCAGTTCGGGCTGCACGTGTCCACCACGGCCGCCGCGTTCCGGGTGTCCGCGTTCCGGGTCGGCTGGTACGGCGGCCGGCAGGCCCGCCGGATCTGGACGTCCGGGCGCATACCCGGGCGCGCCCGGCCGGCGCCGCGCGTGCTGCCGGCCACCCGCACGGTGCGCGCCGACTGGCCGGTGACGCTGCCGGTGGACACCTCGGGCTGGCCGGAGGGCGCCTATCTGCTGCGGCTGGAGGCGGACACCGGGCACCAGCGGTACGTTCCGCTGATCGTCCGGTCCACCGACGGCACGGGCCGTACGGTCCTGCTGCACGCCCCGGCCACCTGGCAGGCGTACAACCGCTGGGGCGGCAGCAGCCTCTACAACGGCGCGTCGGGGGCGTACGCCACCCGCTCCCTCGCGGTGAGCTTCGACCGCCCCTACGACGGCGACGGCGCCGAGAAGTTCCGGGTGTACGAGTGGGCGCTGGTGGTGCTGGCCGAACGCCTCGGCATACCGCTCGCCTACACCACCGGCGTCGACGTCCACCGGGACCCGGGGGTCCTGCGCGGCGCGCACGCCGTCGTCTGCCTGGGGCACGACGAGTACTGGACGCCGGAGCAGCGGGCCCATGTGACCGCCGCCCGGGACGCCGGTACGAACATCGCCTTCCTCGGCGCGAACACCTGCTTCCGCCGGGTCCGGCTGGAGGCCGGGGAGGGCGCGGACGACCGTACGGTGGTCTGCTACAAGACCGCCTACCGCGCCGACCCGTGCTACGACTCCCACCCCGCGCTGGTCACCACCGACTACCGTCTCCCGCCCGCCGCGGATCCCGAGTCCTCCCTGACCGGCGTGCTCTACGAGGGCTATCCGGTCGACGCCCCCTATGTCGTCCGGGCCGCCGACCACTGGCTGTACGACGGCACCGGCGCACGCGCGGGCGACGCCTTCGCCCATCTCGTCGGCGTGGAGTACGACCGGATCACCCCCGGCGCTCCCACCCCCGGCGAGCTGGAGATCATCGCGCACTCCCCGCTGGTCTGCGGCGGGCGGGCCAGCCACAGCGACTCGGCGTACTACACGGTTCCGAGCGGCGCCGGCGTGTTCGCGACCGGCACCATGCGCTGGGTGGAGGGCCTGGTGGCCGGGACCGGCATGTTCGGGCGCGACCACGGCATGGACGCCCGCACCCGCGCCTTCGTCACCCGCACCACGGAGAACCTCCTGCGCACGTTCGCGAAGGGCCCCGCGACCCGGCACGCCCCGCCGCCGCGCGCCAACGTCCGTACGGTGTACGGCGCTTGACGTCGGAGTAGCGGGGTACCGCCGGTCGCGTCGCGGATCCCGGACGCGCCTGGCCCCGGGAGGGCGCGTCAGTCCGTCGCGGCGTGCCGTCCGCCCGACCGCAGGTGGTCCCTGCGGGCGTTGTTGTAGATCCGCAGGAGATGCTTGGCGACGGCACAGGCCGCGCCGTCGGCATGGCACTGGCGGCAGGTCCGCACGTGCTGCTCATAGGTGAGGCGCGCGTTTTCCAACGCGTCGTTGAGAGAAGACATGGACATCTCCGGGCAGGGCGCGCTCTGTGACCGCACCAAGTTGACTGACTGGTAACCCGGAACCAAGGTGATCATATTACTGGCGGTACTGGGAAACGCGTCCGGACGGTCATCGCTGCGCGGTGGTGTTCGCGCCGTCGAGCGCCTCCCGGATGATGTCCGCGTGCCCGGCATGCTGGGCCGTCTCGCGGATCAGGTGCAGCAGGATGCGCCGGGCGGACCAGTGGACGGTCTCGGGCGGCGACCAGGGAGTTCTGGGCAGTGGCACGGTCCGGTCCAGGCCGGGAAGAGCCGCGACGGCCTCCTCGAGCGCGCGGGTGCCTGCCGCGTACTCCGCCAGCAGCCCGGCGAGTGTCTCGCCGTTCGCCATCCCGTACTGGCCGAGGTCGAGCATGCCCTCCGGCAGCTCCCCGTCACCCTTCGCCATGATCTGCGCCCACACCCGCTCACCACGCGCCAGGTGCTTGACGATCCCGCCCAGCGTCAGCTCGCTCACCGTGGTCCGGCGGGCGGCCTCGGCATCGGTCAGCCGGCGCACGGTGATCAGCAGCAACTCCCGCTGTTCGGCCAGGGCTTGCAAGAGCTCGGCGCGCTCGCCGGACGACGGGGACTCGCGGTTCTCCGAAGAAGTGACCATGGCCCGACCGTAGACGGCAATGAGGTCAGATCCTGTCCGCTGTGCTCGCGAGGGAGCTGTTTTTACCGTCCACCTGATCGATCACCCGGCCGAGCGGAAGCGCTTCTGGTGCCGGTCAGCGGCCGGAGTGCTTCAGCAGTGCGCGTGCGTGGTTCATGAAGGCGGCCAGGCCCACCTCGAAGGCGCGGTCGGCCCGTCCCTCGCCCACGGCGGCGAGGGCCTCCGCGAGACGCGGGGTGGGCGTATGGTCCGTCAGCTCCCACATCGTCTCCGGCGCGGCGAGGTCGAGGGCGGAGCCCAGCACCAGGTTCTCCAGGGCGATGATCAGCGGCATGATCTCGGCCCGGTCGAAACCGGCGTCGAGCAGCAGACCCACCGCACGCTCGTACTGCTCCAGCACCCGCGGTGCGCGCACCGGCGAGGTCGTGAGCAGCGGGATCGTCCGGGGGTGGGCGGCGAACGCGGCCCGGTAGGAGCGGGCCCAGGCCTCGACGGCCGTGTCCCACGGGGTCAGCTCGAGGGTGGCGGTGTCGATCGCCGAGGCGACACGCTCCCGCAGCAGTTCCACTATGCCGTCGCGGCCGTCCACATGGTGGTACACCGAACCGGTCTGGGCACCGAGCCGCCGGGCGATCTGCGGGACGCTGAAGTCGCCGGTCTCGTCGATCAGACGCAGCGCGGTGGTGGTGATGCGCTCGCGGTCGAGGAGCGGTGTGCGCGGCCGTCCCATGGTCAGCGTTCTCCCTGAGGTCTTCCCGGATGCCCAACGGCAGGTTACATTGCGAAAACCGAAAGCCTTTAGGTTTACGGCTCCGGGCGCTCGCCATCCCTCACGGGTGCCCGGAGACGCCGGCCCGGTCGGCCCACCCGCCCCGGCCCGCCGACGCCCGCGAACCCGGCTGCCCCCACCACCGTGACCCCTCCACCTCCGCCGCCAGAAGGGCGCCCCGTATGTCCGTGTCCTCCGCGTCCTCCTCCGAGCCACCCGAGCAGCGAGCGCCGTCGGGCGCCGTCACCCTCCGGTCCGGTTCCCTCGGCACCGCCGACATCGCCTTCTTCGTCGTCTCCGCCGCCGCTCCGCTGACCGTCATGGCCGGGGTCGCACCGCTCGCGATCCTGCTGGGCGGCATCGGCGCGCCCGTCGGCTACCTCCTCGCCGGACTGACCCTCGCCGTCTTCGCCGTCGGCTTCACCACCATGAGCCGCCATGTGACCAGCGGCGGCGCCTTCTACGCCTACATCACCCGCGGCCTCGGCCGCCCGGTCGGCATCGGCGCCGCCCTGCTCGCGCTGATCGGCTACAACGGCATGGAGATCGGCGTCTACGGTCTGCTCGCCACCACCACCCGCGACACCCTGCACACCCTGTTCGGCGCCGACGTGCCATGGCTGCCCGTCTCCCTGGCCGGCCTGCTGCTGATCGGCTACGGCGGCTACCACTCGATCGACTTCGGCGCCAGGGTCCTCGGCGTCCTGCTCGTCTGCGAGACCGGGATACTGGTGCTGCTCGCGGGCGGGGTGCTGGTGAAGGGCGGCGCGCACGGGCTGTCCCTGACCTCCCTGGCACCGGCCCATGTGCTCGTGCCCGGCATGGCGGCCGTCCTCGCCTTCGCCTTCGCCGCGTTCACCGGCTTCGAGTCGACCGTGATCTACCGCCGGGAGGCCCGCGACCCCGGGCGCACGGTCCCGCGCGCCACCTATCTGGCCGTGGGGTTCCTCGGCCTGTTCTACGCGTTCGTCGTCTGGATCGCCGTCCAGGCCTTCGGCGACGACCAGGTGGTGCGTGCGGCAGGCAAGGACCCGGCGGGCCTGTTCTTCACGGCGATCAGCACCTACGTGGGCGGCTGGGCCGCCGACCTGATGCACGTCTTCATCGTCACCAGCGTCATCGCCTCCCTGCTCGCCTTCCACAACGCCATCAACCGCTATGCCCTCGCTCTCGCCGAGGAGGGTGTGCTGCCCCGCCCGCTCGGCCGGATCCACCCGCGCCACCGCTCCCCGTACGTCGCCGGCCTCGCCCAGACCGTCCTCGGCGCCGTGGTCGTGCCGGCCTTCTGGGCCGCGCACGCCGACCCGTACCAGCAGCTGCTGCTGTGGGTGAACACCCCGGGAATGATCGGTCTGTTGCTGCTGCAACTGCTCGCCGCGATCGCCGTGCCGTGCTACTTCCGGCGGGTGCGCCACACCGAGGGAGCCGTGCGCACACTGGTGGCGCCGGTGCTGGCCACCGTTCTGCTGGCGACGGCGATCGCGCTGGTCGTGACCCACATCGACCTGTTCACCGGCGCGTCCGCGCCCGTGAACGTCCTGCTCGTCGCCGTGGCACCGGCCGTCTTCCTGCTCGGCCTGCCCCTGGCCTGGTGGCTGCGCCGCTCCCGCCCGGAGGTCTACGCCCGGTTCGCCACGGAACCCGGTGGGAGCACCGGAACCGACGAGCGCACCGGTCCCGCCGCGGACACCGGTCCCGGCGAGGACACTGTCCCGGCCGCGGTCACCGCACCCGCCGAGTGACCCGAACACCCCCTCACCGCACAGGAGTTACCCCCATGCGTGCTGCCGACCTCATCCTCGCCGGCGCCCAGGTCCGCACCCTCGACCCCGCCCACCCCGCCGCCTCCGCCGTCGCCGTGCACGACGGGGTGATCACGGCGGTCGGCGAGGCGGACGACGTACCAGGCTGGCGCGGCCCCGGCACCGAGGTCGTCGACCTGCACGGCGCGCACCTCGTGCCCGGCCTGGTCGACGCGCACAGCCATCCGGTGTGGGGGCTGGACATGGCGACGGGCACGGACCTGTCGGGCGTCACCGACCTGGCCGGACTGCGCGCGGCGCTCGCCGGTGCCGAGCGGACCGACGGCTGGGTCGTCGGCCACGGTCTGGACCACAACGCGTTCGAGGGCCGCCCCATCCACCACGAGCTGGTGGCGGAGGTGCTCGGCGACACCCCGGCCTTCCTGCGTCTGTACGACGGCCACTCCGCCCTCGTCAGCGCCGCCGCGCTGGCCGCCGCCGGGGTGACCGGCCCGCGCGCCTTCGCCCAGCACGCGGAGGTGGTGTGCGACGCCTCGGGCCGGCCCACCGGTCACCTCGTCGAGCACGCCGCGATGGACCTGGTCGCGGACCTCGTACCCAGGCCGTCGTACACCGAACGGCGGGCCCGGCTCCTGGAGTTGCTGTCCGCCATGGCCGCGACGGGGCTCACCGGGGCGCATGTGATGGACGGCGGCGACCTCGGCCTGGTGGCGGCGGTGGCCGAGGAGACGGTGCTGCCGGTACGGCTGCGGTTCGCGCCCTGGTGCATGCCGGGCGCCGACGGGGACGCGTTGCGGGAGCTGATCGAGCTGCAGGGCCGGGGCGGGCGGCACTGGCTGGTCGGCGGGGTCAAGTTCTTCATGGACGGCACCGTCGAGGGCGGCACGGCCTGGCTGGAGCATCCCGACTGCCACGGTCAGGGCACCGCCGCGTTCTGGCCGGATCCGCACGCCTACGCCGGGGCCGTCCGCGCCCTGCACGCGGCCGGCGTCCGCACCGCCACCCATGCCATCGGGGACGCGGCCGTACGGCATGTCCTGGACACCGTCGCCTCCCTCGGGCCGAGCGGGCACGGCGCCCACCGGATCGAGCACGTCGAGACCGCCCCGGACGAACTCCTGCCCCGCTTCGCCGAGTTGGGGGTTGCGGCCTCCCTGCAGCCGCCGCACACCGGGTACACGCGCCACGACGGCACCGACGAGTGGTCCCGCCGGCTGGGCGGCGACCGGGCCGCCCGTGCCTGGCGGCTGCGCGACCTGCGGGATGCGGGAGCCACGCTCGCCCTCGGCTCGGACTGGCCCATCGCGCACTACGACGTCCGGGCCGTCCTGGCGACGGCCCGCCGGCCGAAGGGCGCCGCGGCCGGCCGGCCGGGCCTGACGCCGTTGCAGGCGCTGGAGGGCTGCACCAGCCACGCGGCGACGGCCGCCGGCGAGTCCGAGGCCGCCGGCCGTGTCGCGCCCGGCTACCGGGCCGACCTCACCGCGCTGGCCGTGGACCCCGTGCACGCGCCCGGCGACGAACTCGCCGAGGCTCCCGTGGCGTTGACGGTCACCGGCGGCCACGTGACGCACCGGGGCGCGTGACGTCGTCGACGCGCCGGGGCGTCCCCGGTAAGATCGTCGGCGGCATCGCGTGCCGGTCACCGGCTGGGTGAGGCATGGAGGCGCCAGGACATGCCCTGGAGGCATTCCTTGTCGGTCCAGTTCAACCACACCATCGTCCATTCCCGGGACAACCGGGAGTCCGCCGAGTTCTTCGCCGGACTGCTCGGTCTCGAGATCACCGCGGAATGGGGCCCGTTCGTCGCGGTCGCCCTCGCCAACGGAGTCACCCTGGACTTCGCCACGATCCCCGCGGAACACATCACACCCCAGCACTACGCCTTCCTGGTCTCCGAGGAGGAGTTCGACGCCGCGTACGCGCGGATCGTCGAGCGCGGCATCGAGCACTACGCGGACCCGCACCGGCGCCGGCCCGGCACCATCAACCACAACGACGGCGGCCGCGGCGTGTACTTCATGGACCCGGCGGGCCACGCCATGGAACTGATCACCGTCCCCTACGGCGGCTGGCCCTCGTAACCGGCGCGCCTCACCTGCCGAACCCCTCCTTCTTGACGAGGTCGAGGAAGCGCGGGGTGCCCTCGGTGGTGCGCACGTCGAGCACGGAGCGCACATGCCCCTCGGTGACGGCCTCGCGCACGAGCGCGTGCGCGAGGTCGGCCCGGGAGGTGAACCGCCCGGGCAGCCGGGCGGGGGCCAGCCGGTAGTCGCTGACCTCGGTCGTATCGAACAGGCCGGCGGGCCGCAGCACCGTCCAGTCGTGGCCGCTCGCGCGCACGATGTCCTCCATGCGGCGCATGTCGTCGTAGACCGTGCGCCCGACGACCCGCACGAAGAACGGCTCGAGCACGTTCCGGAAGAAGACGCCCTCCCCGGGTGCGGGCACGTCGAACAGGACGGTGGAGGTGACGCAGACCAGGCGCCGGACACCGTGCCGGGTCATGGCCCGGGTGATGTGGGTGAGGCCGGCCGAGTACACCGTGACCGGAGCACGGCCGTACGGGACGCCGAGCGCGGAGATCACCGCGTCGTGGCCGGGGACGACACGGTCGACCGCCGCCCCCTCCAGGACGTCGGCCTCCGCGACCTTCAGGCGGGGGTGGTCGGGCGGGAAGGCGTCGGGGTGACGGGTCACGGCGGTGACGGTGTGTCCGGCGGCGGTCGCCTGCTCGGTGACCTGCCGTCCGGTCGGCCCGTTCGCGCCGAAGACGACGAGTCGCATGGGCTGCTCCTTCGCTGCGTGGTGCTGCTGCCGTGGACCGAGAGGGCCGGGAGGGCCGCAGGTGTGACAGCGCGGGCGGAGGATGAGATCCACGACACACGCCCGTCCCCCGATGTCACACTCCGGGGTGCCCGGCCCCTCTGGGTGGGCAGACGTCGTGAGGAGATGCCATGCCCGACAACCGGACGCCCACGGGAGCGGACACCGCCACACAGGCGTTCCTCGACCACCGCGAGCTGCTGTTCGCGGTGGCGTACAACATGCTGGGCAGCGTCACCGACGCCGAGGACGTGCTGCAGGAGACCTGGCTGTCCTGGGCGGGGCGTGCGGGTACCGGGGACGCGGGGCAGGCGGCGGAGATCGAGCATCCGCGGGCCTATCTGGTGCGGATCACCGTGCGGCAGGCGCTCGCACGGCGGGCGCGGATCGCCCGGCGGCGCGAGACCTACGTCGGGCCGTGGCTGCCGGAGCCCCTGCCCACGGACGGGGCTCCCGGTCCGGCGGCCGGCGAGGACGCGTCCGAGGGCGCGGTGCGGGCCGAGTCGGTGTCGCTGGCCATGCTGGTCGTGCTGGAGACCCTGACCCCGCTGGAGCGGGCGGTGTTCGTCCTGCACGAGGTGTTCGGCTACGCACACACCGAGATCGCGGACATCCTCGGCCGCAGCCCCGCGGCCGTACGGCAGCTCGCGCACCGCGCCCGGTCCCATGTGCGCGCCCGGCGCCCCCGGTACCAGGCCCATCCCCGGGTCCGGCGGCAGGCGACGGAACGGTTCGTCGCCACCGCGCTCGGCGGGGACCTCGGTGCGCTGCTGGAGATCCTGGCGCCTGAGGCCACGCTGTGGACGGACGGTGGCGGCAAGGCACAGGCGGCACCGCGGCCGATCCGCGGCCGGGACAAGGTGGCACGGGCGCTGACCGGCTATGCCGCGCGTACGGCGGCGGGGCTGGAGTTCCAGCACCGGGACGTCAACGGCGACGCGGCCGTGGTGGTGTTCGAGGACGGCTCCCCGCACGCGGTGATGGTCATGGACCTCGACCCGGACGGCGAGCGGGTCCGCGAGGTGTACCTGGTCACGAACCCGGACAAGCTCTCGGCGCTGGAGCCGGGCGAGGCGCGTCCGAAGGTCTAGCGGCGCGCGCGAGCGGGACGCCGCCGGAAGCGGCGTCCCGCCGGGAGACCGTCGTGCGCCGGGTCGCGGCCATGGCGTCACGACGGTGCCGCCGAAGGTCACCACGAGGTGCCCGTCCGAGGCGAAGGACCAGCGGAGGGCCCCGGAGTACGAGGAGCAGCGGGAGCCGTTCGTACCGGTCCAGAGCTGGTCGGAGCTGTCGGAGTTGCCGACGGTCCTGTCGTTCGGGCCGCTGACGGCGAAGCGGCACGAGGTGTCGGTGCGGAACACCGAAGCCGTTCTTGTCGGCGATGGCGTGCCGCACGATGTGGTTGACCGCGATGTCGTCGCCGCCGAGCTTGTAGCCGTTGCGGTCGGAACTCTCGCTCTGGCCCGAGAAGTTCAGGACGCGCTTGGATGGTGACCGTGGAGGAGTAGGTGTACGTCCCGCCGCGCAGGTAGATCGTCCCGCCCGGTGTGATACGGCTGATGGCCGAGGTGAGTGTGGTCGGCGCCGACTGTGTGCCGGCCGCGTCGGCGGTGCCGCTCGGCGACACGTACTGCGCTCCCCGACCGCATGGATGCGCCATGCTCACATCAATGGCCGCGTACATGATTCCTATTCAGATGAATGAATACCGTCGGCCTACTCCCCCGGCGCGAGGAAGCGGGCCACGGTCCGAGCCGCCTCCGCGACCAGAGCGTCGTCCGCCGGCGCGTCCTGGGTGTTCCCGGCCGACAGGACGGTCAGCAGGACCGGCGTCTTCCGGGTCGTCCAGGCCACGCCGATGTCGTTCGCGGTCCCGTAGGCGCCGGTGCCGGTCTTGTCCGCCAGAACCCAGTCGTCCGGCAGTCCGGCGCGGAACCGCGCGGCACTGGTGGTGTTGCCCTTCAGCCAGGTCACGAGCCGTTCCCGGTCGGCGCCGGCCAGGGTCCGGCCCAGGGTCAGCCGCCCGAAGCTGCGGCCCAGGGCCTCGGGGGTCGTGGTGTCGCGCAGGTCGCCGGGGATGGCGGTGTTCAGGTCCGTCTCCCACCGGTCGAGCCGGCTCACCCGGTCGCCCAGCGACCGGAAGAAGCGGGTGAGCCCGGCGGGACCGCCGATCTCACGCAGCAGCAGATTGCCCGCCGCGTTGTCGCTGTACTGGATCGCCGCCGCGCACAGGTCCGCCACCGTCATGCCGGTGTCCAGGTGCTCCGCGGTGCGCGGCGAGTTCGACAGGATGTCGTGCGGCGGGTAGTGGATCACCTTGTCCAGCGGGGCGCAGCCGCCGTGGTCGCGCAGGACCGCCGCCGCGGCGAACGCCTTGAACGTCGAACACATCGCGAACCGCTCCCCCGCCCGGTGGGACACGGTCCGTCCGGTGCGCGCGTTGCGCGCGTACACGCCGAGCCGGGCGCCGTGCCGTCGCTCCAGCTCGGCCAGCTCGGCTTGCGCACCGGGCACTTCATCGTTCGGTGCCGCCGACGCGGTGGGCGCGGCGACGGCCGTCGCGGCCACGGCCGCCGTGGTGAGGGCGAGGCCCGCCCTGAACAGGCCGCGCCGGCCGAGCGAGTTGGAGTGGTCGGGGCTGGTCATGAGCACAGTCCTCCTGGTCGTCCGTCCGTGATCGGCTTCCCCGATCTTCGACGGGGACAGCGAAACAGCCGGACACCACTCATGTCCAAGAGTGAACTTTGAACGCCTCATGCCTTATTGATATGAGTGCAGGATGGATCTCCTCGCGCATCTCGAGGCCTATGTCGCGACGGCCGACGAAACGAGCTTCTCCCGGGCAGCGGACCGGCTCGGCATCGCCCAGCCGCTGCTCAGCCGCCGTGTCAAGACGCTGGAGGAACACTTCGGCGGCCTGCTGTTCGACCGTTCGCGGCGGCAGATCACGATCACCGAGCTGGGCGCGCTGCTCCTGCCGTACGCGCGTGACGTGCTGGACCGGGCCCAGCGGCTGCGGCAGGTGGCCGGTACGGCCGGGCGGGCACGGATGCGGGCCGTCGGTGTGCCCACGCACTGTGCCCCGGCGGCGCTGGCCCGCGCGATCCGCGCCGGCGCCGAGCGGGGGATCAGCCTCGGCATGCGCGAACTGCCGCCCCTGGAACGGGTTTCCGGGCTGGCCGACGGCTCGCTCTCCTACGCGCTCGTGCGGGTTCCGCCGGAGCGGGGCGCGTTCCGGGTGCCGCTGGGCCTGACGTCGGCGCCGGAGCCGGAGGCGCCGGATGGAGGGCGGGGCCCGGAGTACGGCGGCGTGCCGCGGGCTGTCCATCTGGAGGACCTGCGGCCGCGCCGCGGTCGTGGCGCCGAACGAGCCGCTCCCCTGCCGGTGCTGACCCTGCCGGAGGATCAGGTGCCCTCCTGTGAGGACCGGCTGGAGCGCGCCGCGGCCCGGGCCGGGCTGCCACCGGGCCGGTTCCGGCCAGCCGGGTCCGCGGCCACCGCACTCGCCGAGACGCTGGCCGGGCGGGCGCTGCTGCTGTGCGCCGAGCCCCTGGCCCGGCGGCACGGGGCACGCTGGGCGCCGCTGGGCGACCGGTCACTGCACCGGGGATACGACGTGGGCGGCGCCCAGGGCCGCAACGGCTCGGCGGATGTGCCGGACTGGCTGGTCCCCCTGCTGGCGTCGGCCGCAGGGGCTGCCACCCGTGGATCCGGCGCGGCTCCCTCCGGGACCGGCGCCGAGGACGCATCGGCGCGGCTGGCGGCCCGCGGATGAGCGCGGCACCGGTGCGCCCCCCGGTGTACGTCGCGGACGGCGGCGCCCTCCTGAGCGTGGCCGAGGCGATCGCCGCGGACTGGGCCGCCCTCGGCGTGCGCGGTTCCTTCCTCGCCCGGCACCTCGGCACCGGCGAACAACTGGGCTTCGACATCGATGAGTTGATGCCGCTGGCGTCGGTGGTGAAGGTCCCGGTGGCCCTCGTCGTACTGGACCGGATCGCGGCCGGGAAGCTCGATCCGGCGCACCCGGTGACGGTCGATCCGGCCCGGAGCAGCGTCGGTCCCACCGGGCTCGCGGCGTTCCGGCACCCGGCGAGCGTGGCCGTCGGTGACCTGCTGCTGCTCATGCTGTCGGTGAGCGACAACGCCGCGGCGGACACCCTGCTCGACCTGGTGCCGGCGGCGGACGTGGACGAGCGGCTGCGCGCTTGGGGGTGCGGGGAGATCCGGATGCGGCACTGTTTGAACCACCTGTACGAGTGCGCCGCCGGTGCCGCCGGCCACGACTTCTCCCTCGCGCTGGAACTGGCCCTCCGGGACGAGCGGGCCGGCCGGCACACCATCGAGACCCTGGACCCGGCCTACGCCAACGCCGGGTCGGCCGCGGCGCTCGTCGAACTGCTGCGGCGGGTGTGGTGCGACGAGATCTCCACGCCGACGGCGACGGCGGAGCTGCGGCGGCTGATGGGCCTGCAGGTCTTCACGCACCGGCTGGGGAGCGAACTGCGGGCGGACTCGCTGCGGTGGAGCGGCAAGACGGGCACGTTTCTGCACCTGCGGCACGAGATCGGGGTGGTCGAGGCGGAGTCGGGGGACCGGGTGGCCATGGCGGCGCTCACCCGTGCCGGGCGCCGGGCGGGTCTCGCTCCGGATATCGACCTCGCGATCGGGGTTGCAGGCAGGAACGCCTTCGAGGCACTGCGCCGGTGAGGGAACGGCCGTTTCGTCTCAGCGCCGTTGGGCTTGTGGCCGGTGGGTGTCTGCAGGTGCGATGTGGCGGGTCGCGCGGTTCCCGGCGCCCCTTCGGGGGCACTCATGGCGCAGCAGGCGTTGTTCTCACCACCGGCGGAGAGAGTGCCGGGCGGCCCGGGGCGGCGGCGTGGATCGCCGTGCGTCGCCGCCGCCCGGCCGGGGAGGTACGAGCCCCGCGGCAGGCGGACGGCGGCACCGAGATGTCACCGGAGCCGGCCGCCCGCCGCTCACGTGCCGGTCAGGCCGGCTTCACCGCCGAGACCGCGGTCGCGGTGACGGTGTTGTCGCACTCGGCGAACTCGCCGTCCGACAGGGCGACTTGGTGCGCACCCGAACCGGACAGGCCGACCACGAGCGTCGGGTAGACGGCGGGCTTGGCGCCGGAGACGCAGTAGCCGTCGCCCTCGCCCTCGACCTGGACGAAGGTCAGCTTCACCCAGGCCGTGCCGCCCGGCGCGAGGCGCACCGGGGAGGCGATGCCCGTGGGGATCACCTTCAGGGGTCTGTTGTGTGCGGGGGAACCGTTGCCCGCACCGGCCACCGACGGGTGACCCCGCAGCACGCAGGCGTGTCCGGAGACGTTGGTGAACTTGATGAGCGCCGTGCCGGTGCCGGTGCCGACCCGGTGGTCGGGCCCCTGCTGGGCCGTCGCCTGCACGGCCGACACCGGACATGCCGACGCCGTGCCGGCCGAGGTGACGGACGCCGGAGAGACCGCGGCGCTCGGGGCGGTCGAGGTGCCGCCGGAGGATCCCGAGCTGGACGGCGGCGTGGCCGTGGGGTTCGCGGTGGTGGAGGCAGTGGCGGCGGCCGCGGTCGGGGAGGACGTCTTGGCGGCCCCGTCGCCGTCTCCCGACTGGCACGCCGTCAGCGACAGCGCGGCGGCGATCACGGCAGTCGCCGATGCGGCGAGGCGAGTGGTGTTGCGGTGGTGCATGAGGTCCCCCGATTCCGGTGGTCTGACCGGCTCCCTGCCGGTGCTCGCGGAGGGAGACAGAGCCGGGCGACCGAGGGTTTCCGCTGTAGATCATCTGTGACGGTTGTGGATCCCCTGTGACCTTTCGGTGACAGAGGTCCGGCCCCGCTCGGACGACGAGGGCGTCCGGCCCGACCCGTGCGGGCCGGGCCGGACGCCCCCCAGCCTTGGCTCAGACCAGGTCGAACCGGTCCAGGTTCATGACCTTGTCCCACGCGGCGACGAAGTCCTTCACGAACTTCTCCTTCGCGTCGTCGCCGGCGTACACCTCGGCGAGGGCGCGCAGCTCGGAGTTGGAACCGAAGACCAGGTCGGCACGGCTGCCGGCCCACTTCAGCTCGCCCGTGACGGCGTCACGGCCCTCGAACGTGGTCTGGTCCTCGGAGGTCGACTTCCAGGTCGTGCCCATGTCGAGCAGGTTGACGAAGAAGTCGTTGGTGAGGACGCCGGGCGTCTTGGTCAGGACGCCGAGCTGCGACTGCTGGTGGTTGGCACCGAGGACCCGCAGACCGCCGACGAGCACCGTCATCTCGGGGGCGCTCAGGGTCAGCAGGTTCGCCTTGTCGACCAGCAGGTACTCGGCCGGGAGGCGGTTGCCCTTGCCGAGGTAGTTGCGGAAGCCGTCCGCGGTCGGCTCCAGCGCCTCGAAGGACTCGGCGTCGGTGTGCTCCTCGGTCGCGTCCACGCGGCCCGGGGTGAAGGGCACCTGCACCTCGAAGCCGCCCTCCTTGGCGGCCTTCTCGACCGCTGCGACACCGCCGAGGACGATGAGGTCGGCCAGGGAGACCTTCTTGGCGCCGGAGGAGGCGTTGAACTCCTGCTGGACGCCCTCGAGGATGCGCAGCGCCTGGGCCAGCTCGTCGGGCTCGTTGACCTCCCAGCCGCGCTGCGGCTGCAGACGGATCCGGGCGCCGTTGGCACCGCCGCGCTTGTCGCTGCCGCGGAAGGTGGAGGCGGATGCCCAGGCGGTGGTGACCAGCTGGGACACGGAGAGGCCCGAGTCGAGCAGCTTGGTCTTCAGGGCCGCGATGTCGGCATCGTCGATCAGCTCGCCCTCGCGCTCCGGCAGCGGGTCCTGCCAGATCAGGGTCTCCTCCGGGACCTCCGGGCCGAGGTACCGCGCCTTCGGGCCCATGTCACGGTGGGTGAGCTTGTACCAGGCGCGGGCGAAGGCGTCCGCGAACTCCTCCGGGTGCTCGTAGAACCGGCGCGAGATCGGCCCGTAGATCGGGTCGAAGCGCAGCGACAGGTCAGTGGTGAGCATGCCCGGCGCGATCTGCTTCGAGGCGTCGTGGGCGTGCGGGACGGTGCCCTCGCCCGCGCCGTCCTTCGGCCGCCACTGCTTGGCCCCGGCCGGGGACTCGGTCAGCTCCCACTCGTATTCGAACAGGATCCGGAAGAAATTGTTGCTCCACTGGGTGGGCGTGTTGGTCCAGGTGACCTCGAGGCCGGAGCCGATGGCGTCCGCGCCCTTGCCGGTGCCGAAGGTGCTCTTCCAGCCGAGGCCCTGCTCCTCCAGGCCGGCGGCCTCGGGGTCGAGGCCGACCGCGTCGGCGGGGCCGGCGCCGTGGGTCTTGCCGAAGGTGTGGCCACCCGCGATGAGGGCGACGGTCTCCTCGTCGTTCATGGCCATGCGGCGGAACGTCTCACGGATGTCGCGGGCCGCGGCCAGCGGGTCCGGGTTGCCGTTGGGGCCCTCGGGGTTGACGTAGATGAGGCCCATCTGGACGGCGCCGAGCGGGTTCTCCAGCTCGCGGTCGCCGGTGTAGCGCCTGTCGTCCAGCCAGGTGGTCTCGGGACCCCAGTAGACGTCCTCCTCCGCCTCCCAGACGTCCGCGCGGCCGCCGCCGAAGCCGAAGGTGTCGAAGCCCATGGACTCCAGCGCCACGTTGCCGGCGAGGATCATCAGGTCGGCCCAGGAGATCTTCTGACCGTACTTCTTCTTCACCGGCCACAGCAGCCGGCGGGCCTTGTCCAGGTTGACGTTGTCGGGCCAGCTGTTGAGCGGGGCGAAACGCTGCTGGCCGGAGCCGGCGCCGCCGCGGCCGTCGCTGATGCGGTAGGTGCCGGCGCTGTGCCAGGCCATACGGATGATCAGCGGGCCGTAGTGGCCGAAGTCGGCGGGCCACCAGTCCTGCGAGGTGGTCAGCACCTCGGCGATGTCCTGCTTCAGGGCCGGAAGGTCGAGGCTCTTGAAGGCCTCGGCGTAGTCGAAGTCCGCACCGAGCGGGTTCGTCGCGGGCGGGTTCTGGGCCAGGATCTTCAGGTTGAGCCGCTCCGGCCACCACTGGCGGTTGCCACCACCCTGGGTCGGGTGCAGGGCCCGGTCATGGGCGACGGGGCAGCCGCCGCCGGCTCCCTCCGCCTTCGCGTCTGTGACGATCGCGTCGTGGTTCTCAGTCATGGCAATCCTTCCGAACTGTGCGGAACTCGGTGCTCAGGAACTGCGGCCGGTGGAACAGTCGGGGCAGATACCCCAGTAGACGACCTCGGCCTCGTCGATGGCGAAGCCGCGGTCGTCGGATGCGGTCAGGCAGGGCGCGTCGCCGACCGCGCAGTCGACGTCGGCGACGGCACCGCACGACCGGCACACGATGTGGTGGTGGTTGTCCCCCACGCGTCCCTCGTACCGGGCCGGGTGACCGGCCGGCTCGATACGGCGGACGAGACCCGCCGCGGTGAGGGCGTGAAGGGCCTCGTAGACGGCTTGCAGGGAGATGTGGCCCACGCGGTTGCGCACCCCGGAGGCGAGCGCCTCGACGCCGAGGTGGTCGCCCGCCCGGACGGTCTCCAGCAGCGCGACGCGGGCTGCCGTCACGCGCAGACCGGCACCGCGGAGTTCCTCGGCGGTGGTCGGGGTCGGGGAGGCGGTCATGAGGTCGAACCTACCCTCATAAACACGAGTGATTCAAGAAAACGATCGATGCAATTTTGGTTGCGCCCGGCCGGCCGGCGTCCGCCCGCGCGTCCGCCTCGACACCCGCCGGGCGTTTGCGCTCATGTTTGCCCTCGCATGGCTCCGCCCCAGGCTTCCGCGCGCCCGGTGGGCGAACCGCGACGGGCTCCGGCGGTACGGCGATCGGTCGCGGGGCGGGTCGGGGGGTGCGGGCGGGGGACGGATCGGGGGCATGCCCGCATCATGTGGCCCCGGACCGGCGGCGACGGCGCGGCAAGCCGGACGGTCCTCCGAACGGGTGAGCCGGGGCACCAGCGCCCACTGGGCCGACCGGCGGCCGGGCCGGGCGTGCCCTTGGCGGCGGCCGGAGCATCCCACCCCATCGGGGCAAGTCGTTACACAAGGCACATGAACGCCACAGAGTGAGAAACTCGGACCCCGTCACCGAGGTGGCCGTCGAGAGGGGCGCTGGTGGACCTGGACGCCGTCGCCGACGAGCTGTACGGGCTGCGGCCGGAGGAGTTCGTCGCCGCCCGTGACCGCCGCGCCCGGGAGGCCCGCAAGGCCGGTGATCAGGCCCTCGCCAAGGAAATCGGCGGGTTGCGGCGACCCAGTCTGTCCGCATGGGTGGGCAATCTGCTCGTGCGGCGGCAGCCCGAGGAGGTCCGGCCGCTGCTGGAACTCGGCGAGGAGCTGCGCCGGGCACACCGCGACCTGGACGGGCCGCAGCTGCGCAAGCTCGCCCGTCGGCAGAGCGAGGTGATCGGCGCGCTCGGCCAGCAGGCGCGGCGGCTGGCGGCGGAGGCCGGTCGGCCGGTGGGTGAGGGGGTCCAGCGAGAGGTCGAGGAGACCCTGCACGCCGTGCTCGCCGATCCGCAGGCCGCCCGGGAGTGGGCGGCGGGGCGGCTCGTGAAGCCGCTCAGCTCCACGTTCGGCTTTCTCGGTGCGGACGAGGGCGTCGTCGACCGCCGTCCTGCCGCCCCTGCGGCGGCCGGGACGAAAAAACGCGCCGAGGGCGAGGAGCCCGGCGGACGCGGAGCGGAGAGGAAGAGACAGAGGAAGCGGGGCGGGGCGGAGGAGCGCGAGGACGAACTGGCCCACCGGCGCCGTCTCAAGGAGGCCCGCGGAGCCTCCCGGGACGCGGAGCGGGACCTGCGTGCCCGCGAAGCGGAGGCCGAGGCCGCCGGGCGGGAGGTGGAGGAGGCCCGCGACCGGGTGGCCGAGGCCGAGGAGCGCGTGCGTGAGCTGCGCGCGCGGCTGCGCGACGCGGAGGAGGAGCAGCGGCGGTGGCGTGGCGACGAACAGGAGGCACGGGAGCGGGCCCGGCAGGCCGACCGCGCCGTACGGGAGGCCCGGCGCCACGCCGAGGCGACTACGGCCGAGGCCGAGCGGCTGGCCGGCACCCGGGCCGAGCGCGCGTCCCCGGTAGGAACGCGCCGGCGACGACCGGATGGCACCACGGCGGACCACTGACCCCATGACGGAGGCGAGGAGCCATGGCGAGACCCATCTGGACCGGTGTCCTGACCTTCGGGCTGGTCACCCTGCCCGTGGCGTTGTACACCGCCACCGAGGACCACACCGTGCACTTCCACCAGCTTCAGCGCGGCACCTCGGACCGGATCCGCAACAAGCGGGTCAACGAGCGCACCGGCAAGGAGGTCGACATCGACAAGATCGTCAAGGGCTACGAGATCGACGAGGGCGAGTACGTCGTCGTGGAGCCGGAGGAGCTGGAGGAGATCGCGCCCGGGCGGTCGAAGGTGATCGACCTGGCCGGGTTCGTCGATCTGCACCAGGTCGAGCCCGTGTACTTCGCCCGCACGTACTACGTGGGCCCGCGCGGCAAGGAGTACGTCAAGGTGTACGAACTGATGCGCTCGGCGCTGGACCGCTCGTACAAGGCGGGGATCGCCACGCTCACCATGCGCGGCAAGGAGTACCTGACCGCGTTGCGCGCGCAGCCGGGCGTCCTCGTCCTGCACACCCTGCACTGGGCCGACGAGGTGCGCGACCCCGCCGACACGGTGCCCGAACTGCCGCAGCGGCGCACGAAGAGCGGCAGCAAGGAGCTGCGGACGGCCGAGCAGCTGATCGACGCCCTCACGATCGACTGGGACCCCACCGACTATCACGACACCTACGAGGAACGCGTCAAGAAGCTCGTCGCCGCGAAGCGGAAGGGCGAGGAGGTCGTCGGCGCACCGGAGCCGCCGGAGGCGACCAATGTGATCGACCTGATGGATGTGCTCAGCCGGAGCGTCGAGCAGGGCCGGTCCAGGGGCCGCAAGGGCGGCGGAAAACCGCCGGCGGGCAAGAAGCGGGCCGCCGGAGAGAAGGAGGACCTGGGTTCCCTGTCGAGGGCGGAGCTGTACGAGCGGGCGAGCACCGCGGGCGTACCGGGCCGGTCGAAGATGACGCGGGATCAGCTCCTCAAGGCCCTTTCCGCGCAGGCTGCTTGACCGTCGGCGTCGACGGATTCAGGCAGGCGGCGGGCCACTTGTGCCCCGCACGACCAGCTTCGGGTCCAACTCGGCCTCTCTGGGCTCCAGTTCCGGGTTCTCGGGCCGCTGGACGGCGAAGCGGACGGCGTGTTCGGCCATCAGCCGGGCGTGCTGGCGTACGGTCGTGAGGCCGATGGGCATCGGATGGGAGAGGGAGAGACGGCTGTCGTCGTAGCCGACGACGGAGAGGTCCCGGGGCACCTCCACGCCACCCCGGGTCGGCGCCATCAGCAGCCCATGGCACTGCGGTCGTTTCCCGCGAGAACGGCCGTCGGCAGAGGCGTACCGGCGTCCCGTTCGGCGAGCAGGAGGCGGCCGGCCTCGATCCCGGACCGCTCGGTGTGATCGCCGGGGATCACGCGCAGCTCGGCCTCGAGCCCGTACCGGGGCATCGCGGCCCGGCGGCGCTCGGCGGAACCGGGGCCGCGTCCGCCGTCGATGTGCACGATCCGGCGGTGCCCGAGTTCCACCACTCCGGGCGCGCTTCTCCTGAACCTCGACCTGGACGCCGTCCTCGTGACGTCGTGGGGCCCGACCCACGCCGAGCACGTGCTGAACGCGATAGCCGCCGGAAAGCCGGTGTTCTGCGAGAAGCCGCTCGCCACCACCGCCGAGGACTGTCTGAAGATCGTCGAGGCGGAGCAGGCACACGGCCGCCGCCTGGCGCAGGTCGGCTTCATGCGCCGCTACGACGCCGGCTACCGGCAGCTGAAGCAGGTCATCGACTCCGGCCGCGTCGGCGAGCCGCTGATCGTGCACTGCGCCCACCGCAACCCGACCGTGCCGGAGTCGTACACCTCCGCGATGGCCGCCCTGGACACTGCGGTGCACGAGGTGGACGTACTGCGCCGGCTGCTGGACGACGAGATCGTCTCCGCCCAGGTGGTCACCCCGCCCGCCACGAGCAAGCGGTTCGCGCACCTGAAGGACCCGCAGATCTTGCTCTTCGAGACCGCCAAGGGCGTCCGCGTCGACCTGGAGGTCTTCGTCAACCGCCGGTAAGGCTACGACATCCGGTGCGAGGCGGTCGGCGAGGAGGGCCTGGTGCGGCTGCCGGATCCGGCCTCGGTCGCCGTGCGCACCGGGAGCCTGCACAGCACCGAGGTGCCAACGGACTGGGTGGGCCGTTTCGCGGACGCCTTCGACACCGAGTTCCGCGAGTGGATCGCGAACCTGGCCGCCGACCAGGGGCCCACCGGGCCGGGTCGTCGCCACGGACCTCGAGCCCCGCCCCGCGGTCTACGGAGGTGCCGCGTGAAGATCGCCCTCGGACCGTGCATGTTCCGCGCCCTGCCGATCGACGACATGGTGCGTACGGTGGCCGAACTCGGCTACGAGTACGTCGAGTTGTCCCCGCGTGCCGACTTCATGCCGTTCTTCCTGCACCCGCGGGCGGACGACGCGCGCATCGCGGAGCTGAAGAAGTCCCTGCGCACGCACGGAGTGCAGCTCTCCTCGGTGCTGCCGCTGTACAAGTGGTCCTCGCAGGACGAGACCGAGCGCCAGGCGGCCGTCCGCTACCGGAAGCGGGTGATCGAGATCACAGCGGACCTCGAATGCCCGCTGATGAACTCGGAGTTCAACGGCCGTCCCGAACGGGCGGCGGAGAGCGAGGCCGCGTTCTGGCGCTCGCTGGAGGAACTGCTGCCGGTGTTCGAGCGGGAGGTCATCGCGCTGAACCTGGAGGCGCACCCGGACGACTTCTGCGAGGAGAACACGCCCGCGGTCGACCTGGTCCGCGCGATCAACAAGCCCTGGGTGAACTACCTGTACTGCGCCCCGCATTCCTTCCACGTGTCGGGCTCGGATCCGACGGCGGACATCGCGGACTCCTTCAACCATAAGGGCTCCTCCGGCAACCCGCCCGTTACCACGGCCCGCGTTCACCAGCACCTGGACATCGGGCAGGGCGAGATCGACTGGGACGCGTTCTTCGGTACGCTGCGGGAGTTGAAGTTCGACGGCGTGGCCACGGCTTGTGTGTTCGCCCGGGAGGAGCGAGCCCGCGAGTCCTCGGTGTTCATGCTGGAGCGGATCACGAAGGAACTGGCCGCGCGCTGATCAAAGCGGTGCGTGGGGCGTCACTCGTACGGGTGCACCCGGTCCGGCTTTCCGTGGCATACGGATGCGTCCGTCGTTCGGCAGCGAGTGTGATGTTTGCCATGTGACGTGATGGACCAGGGGTGATCGGGCAAGGTACCCCTTCATGCCCCACGCCAACCCTCTGCGGCAGGTGATTCGATGACAACGGCGACGACCCGGACGTTCCGGACGACGCCGCCCACCCGTTCCGGCGACACGACCGCCAGGGACTCCCCAACCGCCGCCATGCCCTCACTGCCGTCCCTCACGGGACTGCGGTGGATGGCGGCAGTGCTGGTCTTCGGACTGCACGTGAACAACTTCGGCTATTTCGGTGGCACCGGCGGCCGCCTCGTGTCCTGGGGGTTCGGCGCCGGTGCCACCGGCGTGTCGTTCTTCTTCGTGCTGTCCGGCTTCGTGCTGACCTGGTCGGCGCGGCCCCATGACCGCGCGCTCGCCTTCTGGAGACGCCGCATCGCGCGCATCTACCCGGTGCACCTCGTCACCGCGGTCCTCGCCCTGGTCATGGCGTACACGCTGGAGAACCAGCCGATGCCGACGCCGAAGCAGGCGCTGTCCAATGCGCTGCTGCTCCACTCGTGGTGGCGCCCCTGGTGGCAGACGCTGAACCCGGTCAGCTGGTCCCTCGCCTGCGAGGCGTTCTTCTACGCCTCCTTCCCCCTGCTGTTCCTGCTGCTGCGCCGGCTGGGTGCGCGCTGTTCGGCCGCGCTCGGCGCTCTGTCGGTGGTGGCGGTCGTCGTCCTGGCCTGGGCGGACGCCCATCACTGGTGGACGTACGCGCTGTACTCGTTCCCGGCGGCGCGGCTGCCCGAGTTCGTCCTCGGCGCGGTCAGCGCGCGGCTGGTGCTGCTCGGCCGGTGGCGGGGTCCCGGTATGGAGGCCTCGCTCGCCCTGGCGATCATCGGCTACTTCCTCGTGCCGCAGGTCGCGCCCGGCTACTCCGCCACCATGTGCACCATCGCCGGGTTCACGCTGCTCATCCCGGCCGCGGCCGTGGCGGACATCCAGGGGCTGCCCTCGCTGTGGCGGCGCCGGCGGCTGGTTCGGCTCGGCGAGCTGTCGTTCGCCTTCTACATGATCCATCTGCTGGTGCTGCGGTCCGCCACGCAGTTGCTCGGGACGAAGCCGCACTTCGGTCTGCTGGCAGGGATCGCCGTCACCACGACCGCGTTCGCGGTGTCGCTCGGCCTGTCCTGGCTCCTGTACGAAGCGGTGGAGCGCCCGGCCAGACGCCTGCTGCTGCGCCGACGGCGCCCGGCCGCACAGCCGGATGCGGCAGAGAGCCCCCGCGAGCAACCGGCTGCGGCACGGGACTGAGCCGCTTCCCGGCCGGGGGAGACACACGCTCGGGCAAGCGGCCGAAAAACTGCCCTCGGCTCGATCGCGGAGGGCAGCGTGCAGGTGCGCCGTGGGGCACGGGAGGCCTGTCGGCCGTCCGCCGGGGGAGGATGCCCCCGCCTCCCCTCCCCCGTCGGCTCAGACGGCCGCCGGTGCCTTCCGGCCGTGCCCTGCCATCTGGTGTTCCGCCGCCCCCCTCCCTAGGTTCTGCTCATCGGAAGCATCGGGGAGCATCGAGAAAGGGGGGCGGATGGACCGGGACATCCGCACGGTGGAAGACGTGCTGCGACTCCTGGACGGGCTGTTCGCGCCGGAGGCCGACCGGTGGACGGAGGGCGGGGCCGCGTGGTGGGACGGTTTCTATACGGAACGGGACAGACCGGTGCCGTTCTTCGCGGCGAAGCCGGACGAGAACCTGGCGTCCTACCTGGAGCGCGGTCTGATCATGCCGGGACGGGCCCTCGACCTGGGCTGCGGCCCGGGCCGTAACGCGTTGTACCTCGCCGCGCGGGGCTTCGACGTGGACGCCGTCGATCTCTCGCCCGCCGCGATCGCCTGGGCCGAGGAACGCGCGCGGGAGGCCGGGGACACGAGGGGCGCCGTCCGGTTCCACTGCGGTGACGCCTTCGCTCTGACCACGGGCACCGAGCCGGCCCTGCACGGCCCGTACGACCTCGTCCACGACTCCGGCTGCTTCCACCACCTGCCACCGCACCGCCGCGTCAGCCACCTCGCGCTGCTGGATCGCGTCCTGGCGCCGGGCGGGCACTTCGCACTCACCTGCTTCGCCGCCGGCCGGATGGGCTCAGAACTCCCCGACGCGGCGTTCTACCGCGAGCCCGGCCTGCACGGCGGCCTCGCCTACACCCCCGAGTCACTGCGCCGGATCTTCTCCGGCCTGGAGGAGATCGAACTGCGCGCCATGCGGCAGCAGCCGGCCGACTCCGCGCTGTTCGGCGAGGAGTTCCTGTGGACGGCCCTGTTCCGCCGCACACGGTGACCCGGGGCGAGCGGGCCGCCGCGAAGCGGCGTTCTCCGACGCCTGCCTGGGCGCGGGCCGTCGAGCACCTTCGGGCGTACGGCCCGTACGCCGTCCAGGTCGACAAAACGCACAAATCCGGTGAAACCGGTGAAAGAGGTCGGCGCGGCTCCCGTACCGGGGTCCCCGGGCCGGGGCGTCCGAAACCGGGAATCGCGGCGGATTTCCGGTCGGGGTGAAGTCGGGCCGTCTCCCATCGCGTTGCCGGGATGGCAGGCCCGCCGGACGTGTCGTCCGGACCCGGGGACCGTCGAGCAGGGCCAAGTGCCCCCTGCCGAGGATGTCTTCGTCAGGAGGGCCGCCTTCTTGACCCGGCAGGCAGGCACCCGGCCGCCCGCACACGCCACCTTAGGCGCTGCCCCGGGCCCCCGCAGTCCGAAAGGGCGTGATCACGGGCGCACGGAGGCCGGTCAGGAGACCGTGGGGGCCGCTCAGGGGGCCGTGACACGCAGGCTCTCCAGCGACGGATCGGCCGCGTCGGCGATGAGGAAGCCGTGCGCCACTCCGCTGCGCAGGAAGTCCAGCACCTCCTCGGTGATCACCTCGCCGGGCGCCACGACGGGCACCCCGGGCGGATAGGGGCTGATCATCTCGGCGGAGATCCGGCCGGCGGCCCGCTCGGCCGGTACCTGTTCGGTGGGCCCGAAGAACGCCTCACGCGGCAGGACCGCCTGTTCCAGTTCCAGTGCCCTGGGCTCGGGCAGCCGGAAGGCGGGCCGCCGTTCGATCGAATTGGCGTTCTCGACCAGGGAGCGCATGGCGTCCAGCAGGACCTTCTCCGTCTCGTCGTCGTCGGCGTGGGTGATGGAGGCGCTGATCCGGCAGGTGTCCGAGCCGCCCAGGTCGACATGCCGGTGCGCCCGCAGCCATTCGGCCGCCTGCATGCCGCTGATGCCGAGGGCCCGGACGTCCATGACGATCTTCATCGGGTCGATCTCGGCCGCCAGGCCCTCCTCGATCACCTCGCCCCCCATGATCCGCAGTCCCGGCAGTGCCCGCAGCTCGGCCCGGATGCGCTCGGCCCGGTGGACGGCCGCCTCCAGCAGCTCGCGCCCCTGCTCGACCATCTGTCGCCGCCAGCCGTCCAGGGCGCCGTACACCAGCGAGGAGGCGCTGGTCGTGCCGAGCAGGTCCTCGCGCTGCTTGAGCACCTCGTGCGCCACCCTCTCGTGCTGCAGGTGGAAGACCGAGCTCTGCTCGATGGCGCCGCCCATCTTGTGCACGCTGGTCACGACCAGGTCGGCGTCGGCGTCCATGCCCCAGGCCGGGAGGTCCGGATGGAAGGGCAGATGGGCGCCCCAGGCCTCGTCCACGATGAGCGGTACGTCGTGGGCGTGGCAGGCGTCGGCGACGCCCCGGATGTCGGCGCAGGTGCCCCAGTCGGTGGGTGTGATCAGCAGCATGCCCTTGGCGTCGGGGTGCTCGCGCAGGCGGTCACGGACGTCCTCGGGCTCCGGCGGATGGGCGATGTGCCGCTCGGCGTCGAACTTCGGGTGGACCCAGACCGGCTCCACACCGTTGATGATCACCGCCGCGACGACCGACTTGTGCGCGTTGCGCGACAGCAGGAACTTCTCCCCGGGTCCCGCGACCGCGCACATCGCGGTCTTCACGGACAGGGAGCTGCCGCAGGTCGAGAAGAAGGCGTGCTCGGCGCCGACCGCGTCGGCCATCAGCTCCTGTGCCTGTGCCAGCACGCCCTGGGACTCCCGGCGGTCGTCCAGACCGTTGAGGTTCAGCACGTCCGAGCGGAAGACGTCGATGCCGAGGACGTCGGCGACCCGGGGGTCGGTGCCGCGGCCCTGCTTGTGCCCGGGCGGGCCGAACACCACGTCTCCGCGGCGCCGGAACTCCGTCAGGGCCTCGAGTACGGGTGCGCGCGAGTGATCCATGGTCCTCTCCTCAGCGGACAGGCGGCGTACGGCTCCGTCCGTACGGGCCGCACCGTCCGTGTTGCACTCGACGCACACCCGAAACCCTGACGGCTTGACTCGAGCCGTGGTTCGAGCCGGGCGAGCTTGGAGGCCGAACCCCTCAGAACCGCAGGCCGTGTCCGCGTGCCAGGACGAGATGCGGGTCGAAGCGCCGTTTGGCGGCGGCGAGGGCCGGCCGGCGACTGCCGTGGTGGGCCCGCCAGTCGGCGTCCGACATGGGCAGGGCGTTCACGGGATAGGCGACGGCACCACGAGAGCGGGCCATTTCGTACGCCGCGCGGTTGGCGGCCACCATCGCCGCGACCGTCTCGGGGCTGCCGGGCGGCGCCGTGCGCAACAGGGCGAGCAGATACAGGACTTCGCCGGAGGGGCGGCTGAAGAGGGGAGCCCGCAGCCGGCTGGAGAGCAGCGGGTACAGCAGAACCAGGCCGGTCTCGCGCAGGTCCCGGAAGGCGGGGTCGGCGAGCACGGCGCGGACGACGGACTCGACGCTGTCCTGTGGAAGCAGCAGATTGAGCCACGGGTGCGGATGCAGCCACTCCCCCGTCTCCCGCAGGACTTCTTCGTCGGTGTCCACGCGATGGGCGAACTCGCCGTATCCCAGGTCCTCGGTCTCCAGTGCGGCGGGATCGTGCCCGAGTCCGTCGAGGAGCGTGGCGTCGTCGGGCGGGCAGGGGCCGTCGTGCGGGGCCACGGCCTCGATCATGTACTGCCAGCCGTGCTCGCCGGCCGGCCGGGCCTGGCCCTCCAGATAGGTGAAGCGCTGCTCCTGGGCGAGCCGTCGCTGGTCGGCGAGGTAGCGGGTGAGGCCGGCGTAGTACAGGCAGTGGCGGCGGACCCGGGCGGGGGCCGGGACCAGGCGCAGCGTGGCGGTCACGATGACGGCGCACTGGCCGAGTCCGGCGAGCACGGCGTGGAACAGCTCGGGGTCCCGGTCCGGTGAGCAGACCCGGTGCTCTCCGGCCCCGGTCACCACCTCCAGCTCCAGGACCTGGTCCGCGACCAGGCCGTGCCGGTGGCCGGCCCCGCCGAGTCCGCCCGCCGACAGGACACCGCCGACGCCCGCGCCGAGGTAGTCGGTGAGGACGGGCGGGGTGCGGCCGTGCGGCAGCGTGGCGGCCAGCACCTCCCGCCACGACGCCCCCGCCTGGACGGTCACCCGGTCGTCCGCGACGGGGCCGACCCGGTTCATCGCCCGCAGGTCCAGCACGATCCCGCCGCCCGCCTGCCCCTGGCCGTACATCGAGTGACCGCCGCCGCGCACGCTCACCGGTAGGCCCCGGGGTCCGGCGAACTCCAGCAGGTCCTGGATCTCGGCGGCGGACCGTGGGCGCAGGACGCCGAGCGGAGTCTGCTGCACGATGTGCCCGAAGTCCTGCGCCGCCTCGCGCAGGGTCTCCGGGCGGGTGTCCAGGGCCTGTTCGAAGCGGGTGGCGAGGTCGGCGGCCAAGGTCATAGGGGCATCACACCAGACGGGCGGCACCTCCGTCGAGCAGGCGGGGCCCGCCACCCGGCGACGGAACACCGCCCGGTGCTCCGGCTAACTTCCCTTGGCCGCCTGGTCCTTGACGAGTTCCAGCAGTGCGGCATGGGTCTCCGCGTCGGCCGCCGCGACGAGACCGCCCGCGCCGCTGAGCGCGGGCTCGCCGTTCAGGCCGGTCACCGTGCAGCCGGCCGCCCGGCACAGCGCGATCCCCGCCGCGAAGTGCACGCTGTCACGCAGGTCGCCGTCGGTGACATAGGCGGCCCGGCGCCCGGCGGCCACCCACGCCACCGCGAGGGTGCTGGAGACGACCCGGGGCCGGAACCGTGCGGTGAAGCCCGGGGCGGCGAGCAGGCGCACCGCCTGGAAACCGGGGGCGTTGGGGAACGGGGGATCGAGGTTGACGTCCACCAGCGCGGACCCGGCCCAGGGCGTCAGCCGTTCGTCCGCGCCGTCCCTGCGGACCCAGGCCGCCGCGCCGTCGGTCCAGAACACCTCGCCGCTGAACGGGTCGGCGGTCGCGGCGGCCGTGACGTCGGGCCCCTGGCGCAGGGCGACGTTCACGCCGACGAGCATGTTCCGCACCGCGTAGTTGAGGGTGCCGCACAGCGGGTCGACGAGCCAGCGGCGGTGGGCGTCGGCGGCGCCGGAGCGTCCGCTCTCCTCGCCGGTCACGGCGTCGTCGGGGCGAGCGGCGCGCAGCACGTCCAGGATGGCCCGCTCGGCGGCGAGATCCGCCTCGGTCGCGAAGTCTCCGGCGGACTTGTCGTGGCGTTCGAGCCGGCTGCCGTAGAGGTCACGGACCACGGCGGCGCCCGCCTGGGCCGCGTCCACGGCCAGGCGGGCGTCGGAATCCCCGTTGATGATCGACATGGACGCAGGATAGCCGGGGGTTTCCCGACGCCCGAAGGGAGTTGAGGGCCCCCGACGGCCTGTCGCGGCACTCCCGCGGAGCGCTCAGGTCGCGGTGAGGGACAGGGTCTGTTCGGCGGCGGAGCGGCCCGCGCCTACGGAACTCCCGCGGCGGGCCGTCCAGGTGCGCGCCGGTGTGGTCTCGGCGAGCCGGCCGGAGGTGCCGGAGAGGCCGAGCACGAGTCCGCTGTAGCGGTTGACCAGACGGTAGGTGCCGCCGGAGGCGTTCGGGATCACGAACCACTGCTGGCCGACGGAGGGCCCGCTGCTCCGTGCGGCGGTGACGGTCGGCCTGGCGCCCCAGGCCCGGCCGGCGGCCGAGGACGAGTCGACGCCGAGCAGCCTGCCGCTCGCGGCGTTGGTGAGGGTGAAGGCGCCGTCGCCGGTCGGGGTGAAGACCCAGGTGTCGCGGCCGGACCTGGTGGGCCGCGTCAGCGAGGTGGTGGCGCTGCCGCCGGCCGCCTGGGCGAGGATCCGGCCCGCGCCGCTCGCGATGCGGTAGCCACGGCTCGTGTCCATCGGCGCGGCCGCGGGGGTGGTGGAGTCGATGGTGATGTCGACGTACTCGCCGGACGCGTCGTGCGAGCAGCCGAAGGCGCAGTAGGAGCGGAAGGTCCTGCCGACGATCGTGGAGCTGGTGCGGTTGGCGCTGTCGAGGAACCAGCGGTACCAGGAGGCGTTGGTGTAGCTGCCGGTGTCCCCGATCAGGCGCCACTTCTGGGTCGTCAGGTCGTCGGTGGCGTACAGGTACTGCGGTGAGTCGCCGCTCTGGTCGACGGCCTGCGGTTCGCCGATGTACAGCCCGAGATGGGCGTCGTAGGCGATGTTCATGACGAACAGCGGCGAGGTCGGCGGCATCTTCCCGGCCGCGATCTGCTGGGCGGCGGTGCCCGCGTTGGCCGGGTCGTACTCGGCGGAGGCGGGGGTGTAGCCGGTGGGGTGGTCGGCGTCGACGGGGACGATGTCGCTCTCCCTGCCGCCGGTGCCGGGCTGCGACCAGGCGCCGTCGTACCACTTGCGCCAGGAGCCGGGCGCCATCTTGGCGGAGATCGGGGCGCGGGCCACGTGCTCGTAGAACGCTTTCCAGCCGCCGCTCTTGTCGATGATCCGGGAGCCGTAATAGACGTAGAAGTAGCCGGAGGCGGTGTCGGCGAAGAGGCGCTGGTCGCCGTCGCCGTAGGAGTACGTCTGGTTCGGGAAGGCCGTCGTGTCCCCGCGCTCGGTGCTGTACGGAGACGTGATCACGTGGTCCTTGACGGTCCAGGTGCGGCCCCGGTCGGTGGAGACGGCGTAGTCGATGGCGTCGTAGTGCAGTCCGTCGCCGAAGGGCTGCGGGGTGAACTCGTTGTGCACCAGTCCGTACCAGGCGCCGGTGTCGGGGTCGACCCACACTCCGGACAGGTCGCAGTAGTTCTTCTGGGCGTAGCCGGAGCCGCTCGGCGCGTACGTCGCCTCCCGGCCGGTCGGGCTGTTGTTGCAGCGCCAGGTGGTGTCGTCGTTGCGGTCGGCGGGGTTGGCCGGGTTCACCGCCTTGCTCAGGGCCTTGTCGAAACTCGCGGTGTCGAAGTTCTTGCCGGTGTAGAAGTCCCAGGTGCGTGGGTCCTTGGCGCCGTACAGCGCGGCGGACTGCTGGTAGTGGAAGGTGCCGTCCCGGTCGAGGTAGGGGCTGGCGGGGGTGTCCGTGGGGTGGGCGAAGGGCACCGGGGTCCCCACGGTCACGGTGTAGCCGGCGTCGGCGGGTGTGGCGGCCGGTGCCGGGGACGCGATGCCACCGCCCAGGACCAGGGCGGCGGTCACGGCCGCCGCGCCGCCTGCTCTGCTCAAGAGTCGCACCTGTGCTCCTTGTTGCCGAAGGACCGGTTGCACGGAACGATCCGGCTCCGGCGTGTCCCCGGCAATGGACTCCAGTGCTCCGCCTCTTGCACTTTCGCGAGGCGGCCTGCGCCACCGCGCCCCGGTCAGGGCTGCTCGGACGGGGCGGCGGACAGCGGGCTGTCCCAGGCCAGTTGACGGATGAGCGTCGCGTCCGGGTCGGCGGGGCGGGCCACGACGGGCCCCGGCCGGGCCGGGTCGCGGCTGCCGCGGGAGATGGTGCCGCTGACGGTGATGTTGCGCTCGGCGCGCGGGCGGCGGTGCGCCTCGTAGGCGGCGAACGCGGCGGGCAGGCCGGGCCTGTCGCGCAGCGCCTTGGCGAGGACGACGGCGTCCTCGAGCGCCATCGAGGCGCCCTGTCCGGTGGCCGGGGAGGCGGCGTGGGCCGCGTCGCCGATGAGCAGCACGCGCCCGGTGTGCCATACGGCGCCGAGCGGAAGCTCGGTGGCGTTGGTGGCCAGGACGGAGCCGACGGAGGCGCCGACGACGGCCCCCATCGGCGCGGAGTCCTCGCGCAGCAGCGGCAGCAGTTCCGCGTGCCAGGCGACCTCGTGCACGGATCTGTCGGCGGGCAGGGGCTCCGTGTTGACGCGGGCGAACCAGTACGTCTCCCTCGTCGGAGAGACCGCGTACCCGAAGGTGGCCTTGCTGCCCCGGACGAAGCTGATGCGGCCGGTCTCGGCCACGCGCGGCGCGGAGCCGGTGTAGCCGTAGTAGACCCGCTGACCCGAGTAGCCGGGCCGCACCCCGGGGGTGAGGATCTCGCGGACCGTCGAGTTGAGTCCGTCGGCGCCGATGAGGAGGTCCGCGTCGGCGGTGGTGCCGTCGGCGAAGTGCGCGGTGACACCGTCCGGAGCCTCGGTCACGTCGGTCAGGCGGGCCCCGTGACGCAGCGGGATGCCGCGCCGGGCCGCCTCGCCCTGCAGGGCCGCGTTCAGCTCGCCGCGGCGCAGACAGCGGTACTGCAGCGCGGGGTCGCCGATCTCGCCGAGGGGTGCCTGCGTCAGCTCGGTGCCGTCGCCGTCGAGCAGCCGCAGCGAAGTCAGCGGAAAACCGACGGCGGTGACGGCGTCCGTGGCGTCGAGCTGGGCCAGGGCGCGCATGCCGTTGCTCGCCAGGGTCAGGAACGCCCCGATGTCCTCGGCCGTGTCGGGGTGTGCCTCGTACACGGTGACGTCGTGGCCGGCCTTGTGCAGCCCGAGCCCGGCGGCGGTCCCCGCGATGCCGCCGCCGATCACCAGTACCCTCGTCGCGTCCGTCCCGCTCAAGTGCCGCTCCTCGCACCGACAGTGGTGGTGGCCATCTAAGGGCAGGGACGGGCCGGCGCGGGGGCCGGGGGCCGAGATCCGGACAGGATCGGGGCGGGGTGCCGGCGTGGCTGCCGCGCGCACCGTGCTGCCGGGGGGATTCGCTGGACGCCGGTCCGTGCGCGGCTCGCGCCCGGTATGCCGCCGGGCGCCTCGTGGGCCGTTCCTGAGGGACCTGCCGGCCGGTGCCGTGCACTCGGGCGCCCCCTGAATGACGGGTTCCTGACGGGAAAGTGGGTACTTCCCGGCCATGCGGGTGAGCGTGCTGGACGCGGGGTCGAACACGGTTCGGTTGGTGATCGCGGATGTGGAGGACGGCTTTCCGCTGCCGGTGCACACCGTCAAGTGGAAGCTGCGCCTGTCCGAACACGTCGGTCCGGACGGCACCATCGCCGACGAGGCGGTGGACCGGCTGGTGAAGGCGGTGGCCGCGGCGGGGGCCACCGCCCGGCGATGGCATGCGCCGGGGCCGCTGACCTTCGCGACCGCGGTGGTGCGCGCCGCCCCGAACCAGCAGGAGGTGCTGCGCCGGGTGGCGGCCGGGACCGGGATCCGCATGTGCACCCTGCCGGGTGAGACCGAGGCCGAGCTGACCTTCCTGGCGGCCCGGCGCTGGCTGGGCTGGCACGCCGGTCCGCTCGCGGTGCTCGACATCGGCGGCGGCTCCCTGGAGGTGGCCTTCGGGCGGGGCCGGCTGCCCGACTTCGCCGCGTCCCTGCCGCTCGGCGCGCGGCGGCTCACCCAGGAGTACCTCGCGGTCCAGGACCCGCCCGGGCCGGAGGAACTGAAGGAGCTGCGCCGCCGGATCCGCCATGAGCTGCGGGACGTGGCCTCGCGGATCCGCTGGGAACGGCCGCGCACCGCCGCGGTCGGCTCCCGTACGTTC
The DNA here is from genome assembly GCF_040298985.1 of Streptomyces sp. NPDC001093. Taxonomy (NCBI): domain Bacteria; kingdom Bacillati; phylum Actinomycetota; class Actinomycetes; order Kitasatosporales; family Streptomycetaceae; genus Streptomyces; species Streptomyces sp. NPDC001093. The sequence continues at coordinate 34,252 of NZ_JBEPBF010000097.1, forward strand.
CAGCAGCTGGGCCGCCTGTGCGGGGCGGCACCCGGACGCCACGGCCCGTTCGTGCAGCGGGAGATGCGCTGCCGGGACCTCCGCGAGGCGGTCCGCACCCTCGCCGCCCTGCCCGCCGCCGAGCGGGCCCAGCTGCCCGGGATCTCCGCGCCGCGCGCCGGGCAGAGCCTGGCCGGAGCGGTGGTCGGGCACACGGCGCTCAAGCTCATGGGGCTGCGCGGGGCCGTCGTCTGCCCCTGGGCGATCCGCGAGGGCGTGCTGCTGCGCTACATCGAGGACGGCGCCGACTGGTGGACGGACGTCACCGGCGCCACCGACACCCCCGCAGCCCCCTGCGCGACACCCCTGCGCGTCGCCGGCCCGCCGGCCTGATCCGGGCAGGGTGCGAAGGAGTCCGGCCCGGAGACGGAGAACCGGCCTCACCTGCGCGCGGTGCCGCACCTGAGATGGCAGGATCAGGGGGTGTCCGTCATCAGCAAGCTGCAGATCAAGCCCGGTCAGAGTGTCGCGGTCCTGGGCAGGCCCGTCGACGTCCAGCTGGAGGCCGAGACCGCGGGTGACGCGACCTCGGCCGATGCGGTGATCGCCTTCGTCACCGCCTCCGGCGACCTTCTCGGGGCGAATGCGCAGGCGGCGCTCGCCGCCGCGCGGCGCGATGCCCTCGCCTGGGTGGCCTACCCGAAGGGCGGGAAGCTCGGGACGGACCTGAACCGCGACACCCTGGCCGCCGCGCTGTCCGAGCACGGTGTGCGGCCCGTTCGGCAGATCGCCATCGACGACACCTGGTCGGCGCTCCGGTTCCGGCCCGCCGACTGATCTCCGGCAACACGTCCCGGCCGTCAGCACGTCCCAACAGGGCCCGCCACTTCACCGAGCCGCCCTGCTCCGTTCGTATTTTTCCAAAGGCCCCGAAACCCACCCCCGATCTGTAGCGATCATGACAATCGCGGGGTAGGCATGCCGGTATGCCTTTACGTCGATCACGACAGGGAATGACGGGAACGAAACGCCTCGCCGCGCTCGTCGCCGCGGCGGCGCTGGTCCTGGTGGGCTGTGACAGCGGCGGCACGTCGCACTCCGGTGACGGACGGCAGCAGCTGACCGTGGCGGCGCTGCCGCTCACCGACTCCGCCGCCCTCTATCTGGCCCGGGACCGCGGGCTGTTCGCCAAGGAGGGCCTGGACGTGCGCATCCAGCCCGTGCAGCAGAGCATCCAGGCGCTGCCCGCGCTGCTCAAGGGCCAGGTGGACGTGATCGCGAGCGCGAACTACGTCACCTACCTCCAGGCTTACGAGAAGGGCACCCTGGACCTGCGCATCCTCGCCGAGGGGGTCCGGATCGCCCCGCACATGATGGACGTCCTCGTCCCCAAGGACTCGGCACTGAGGAAACCCGCCGACCTCGCGGGCAAGAAGGTCGCCGTCGCCGTCCTCAACAACATCCAGTCCCTGACCCTGAACGCGATCCTGGACGCCCAGGGCGCCGGACGGCCCGTCTACCGGCAGATCCTGTTCCCGCAGATGGGCCCCGCCCTGCAGCGGGGCCAGGTGGACGCCGCCCACGCCGTCGAGCCCTTCGACACCGCCATCCAGGGCGAGTTGGGCGCGCGGGTGCTGCTGGACGCCGGCTCGGGGCCGGCACGGGGCCTGCCCGCCAGCGGGTACGTCACCACCGCCGACTTCGTGAAGAAGAACCCGAAGGCCGCGGCGGGTTTCCGGCGTGCCGTCGAGGCGGCCTCGAAGCTCGCCGCCGGGGATCCGGGAGCGGTGCGCACCGAGCTGCCCAAGTACGCCAAGGTGACCGCGGACCAGGCCAGGTCGATCCACCTGCCCGCCTATCCGGCGACCGCCGACCCGGCCCCCCTGCGCCGGCTCATCAGGCTCATGCGTGCCCAGGGGCTGCTGACGAAGGACGTCGATCCGGCACCCCTGCTGGTGAAATGACGCGGCGTCAGGAACTGCTGCTCGGTCTGCTCGGCGCGGCGGGTGCCTTCGGGATCTGCGAGGCGGTCGCCCGCGCCGGGATCGTACGGCGCAGCTACTTGCCGCCCGCCTCCGAAGTCCTGGCCCGCGCAGCCCGGTTGGCAGGTGATCCCACCTTTCTCGACGGGATCGGGGTGACGCTGCGGGCGTGGGCACTGGGTCTCGGGCTCGCCTGTGCGATCGCCGTACCGCTGGGGCTGCTGCTGGGCGCGGTCCCGGTGGCGGAGGCCGCCGTACGGGCGGTGATCGAGTTTCTGCGGCCGCTGCCGTCCGTCGCGCTGATCCCGCTGGTGTCGCTGCTGCTCGGGTCGGGCACTCGGACGGAGGTGACGCTGATCGCGTACGCCTCGCTCTGGCCGGTGCTGTTCAACACCGTCTACGGCCTCGGCGAGACCGACCCGCTGGCCAAGGACACCCTGCGTGCCTTCGGGTTCGGGCGGCTCGCGGTACTGCTGCGGGTGGAGTTGCCGGCCACCGCCCCGTTCATCGCCGCCGGTGTGCGGATCTCGGCCGCGGTCGCCCTGATCCTGGCCGTCGCGACGGAGATCCTCTCCGGCTTCGGCCAGGGCCTCGGCATCTTCATCGCCCAGGCCCAGACCGAGACGGACGGCACGCGGGACGTGCTGGCCGGAGTGGTGTGGGCCGGCGGTCTCGGGCTGGTGGTCAACGGCGTGCTGGTCGGAGCGGAGCGGCGGTTGTTCGCCTGGGCGCAGGAACCCCGCCCGGAGGCGGGGAAGGTGCGGCGGAGCGGGCCATGACACAGACACAGGGCAGCGCACGGCCCGGATTCGCGCCCGGCCCGCCCCGGGCCACCGCCGTACCCTTCGTGCTGCGCTGGTCGGTGCTGCTCGTCGCCGTCGCCTGCTGGGAGCTGGCCGCCCGTGCCCAGGGCAGCGTGTACTTCCCACCGCCGCTGCGGATCGCCCGGCACGCCCGCGACCTGTGGTTCTCCGGCCCGGCCGGCCATCTGTTCCTCACCCCTGCCGCCGTCGACACCATCCTGCCGAGCCTGGGCCGGATGGCGGCCGGGTTCGCGCTCGCCGCCGTCGCCGGGACCACCCTGGGCATCGCGGTGGGCCGCTCGCGGCGGGCGTACGCGCTGTGCAACCCGGTGCTGCAGTTCGCCCGGGCCGTGCCGCCACCCGCGCTGGTGCCGGTGTTCGTCGTCGTCTTCGACTTCGGTACGCCCATGCAGGTGGCGTCGATCGTGTTCAGCGCCGTATGGCCGGTGCTGATCAACTCGGCCGAGGGCGCCCGTGCCACCGACCCGCTGCGGGTCCAGGTGGCGGCCGTGCTGCGGCTGACGGCACCCGAACGGCTGTGGTTCCTGATCGTGCCCTCGGCGTTGCCCCGGATCTTCGCGGGGCTGAGGCTCAGCCTGTCGCTCTGCCTGATCCTGATGGTGTTCTCGGAGTTGCTGCCGGGCAGTGACAACGGTATCGGCTTCACGCTCACCGACGCCCAGACGCGCTCCGACCTGCTCACGGTGTGGTCGGCGCTGCTGCTGCTCGGCGCGCTCGGGTATCTCCTCAACACCGGTCTGCTGGCGGTCGAGAAGCGGCTCGTCGGCCCCGGTTCGTCCGCAGGGAGGACGGCATGACGACGGCCACGGTGCGCGAGGCGGTCGTACGGTTTCTGCGCGACACCGGCATGACCACGGTCTTCGGCAATCCGGGCTCCACCGAACTGCGGATGTTCCGCGACTGGCCGGACGACTTCACCTACGTCCTGGGCCTGCAGGAGTCCGTCGCCGTCGGCATGGCGGCCGGGCACGCGCTCGGCACCCGGCGGGCCGCGTTCGTCAGCCTGCACTCGGCCGGCGGGGTGGGGCACGCGCTCGGAGCCGTGTTCAACGCCTTCCGCGACCGGGTGCCGCTGGTGATCGTGGCGGGCCAGCAGGCGCGCTCGCTGATCCAGCTGCGGCCCTTCCTCGGCGCCGACGAACCGGCCCTGTTCCCGCGCCCTTACGTGAAGTCGGCCCGCCAGCCGGAACGCGCGGAGGACGTGCCGGCGGTGCTCGCCGAGGCGTACCGGATCGCGATGACGCATCCGCGCGGACCGGTGTTCGTGTCCGTGCCGGAGGACGACTGGGACCGGCCCGCCGAACCCGTCACGCCCCGCACGGTGCACTCGGCGTTCACGGCCGCCCCGGACGCCCTCGACGCGCTCGCCGCCCGGCTGGAGGCGTGCGCGCGCCCGGCGCTCGTGGTGGGGCCCGGCGTGGACGACGAGGACGCGCTGGACGAGGTCCGGACGCTGGCCGAGCGGATCCGGGCCGGGGTGTGGATCAGCCCGCTCTCCGGCCGCTCCGGCTTCCCCGAGTCGCATCCGCTGTTCCAGGGGTTCCTGCCGCCCCTCGCCCGTCAACTGGCCGCGCGCCTCGCGCCGTACGACCTGGTGGTCGCGCTCGGCGCGCCGGTGTTCACCTATCACGTGGCGGACGGCGGCCCGCCGCTCGCGCCCGGCACCGAGTTGTTCCACCTGGACTGCGACCCCGGCCAGGCCGCCTGGCTGCCCACCGGCACCAGCATCGTCACCACCCTGCGGCCCGCCCTGGAACGGCTGGCCGGGCTGCTGAAGGAGCCCGACCGCGAGCCGCCACCACCCCGGCCGTCCCCCGCCCCGGCCCGCGCCGAGGCGCGCATCACCCCGGAGCTGTTCTTCGATCTGCTGCGCGCCCGGCTGCCGCGCGACCGGGTTCTCGTCGAGGAGGCGCCGAGCCACCGCGACACCCTGCACGCGCGCGTGCCCGTCGAGTCGGGCGGAGGCTTCCTCACCACCGGCAGTGGGGCGCTCGGCTGGGGCCTGCCCCTCGCGGTGGGCCGGGCGCTGGCCGTCCGGCGCCGGGGGGGGTGCGGGGGGGGCGACGGCTCGGCGCTGGTGTGGGGGGACGGCCGGTGGTGCGCGGCCCGGCATGGGGGGGCGGTGCGCGACGCCCGGAG
>NZ_JBEPBF010000098.1:0-39089 GCF_040298985.1 Streptomyces sp. NPDC001093
ACAGGAGCCGCTGCAGCAGCGGCTCCTGTGGGGGGCGCCGGGTCCTGCTCTGCACGGGCGAGGGCGTTGGCCCCCACCTGAACCCATGAGGAAGGGCCCGGCCTCCGCACTGGAGACCGGGCCCTTCCTCACACCACTGGGCGCTTACGCCTTCCGCAGCCGGAACGTGAGAGACAGCCCCTCGTCGGTGAACGGCTCACCGAAGCCGTCGTCGCCCTCACCCTGCCGGAAGTCGGTGGCCAGAACCTCGTCGGCGATCAACTCACTGTGCTCGGCCAGGGCAGCGACCACCGCGGGGTCGGTCGACACCCAGCGCAGAGCGATCCGGTCGGCCACGTCCAGACCGCTGTTCTTGCGGGCCTCCTGGATCAGCCGGATCGCGTCACGGGCCAGGCCCGCCTGCCGAAGCTCCTCGGTGATCTCCAGGTCCAGCGCCACCGTGGCACCGGAGTCGGAGGCCACCGACCAGCCCTCGCGCGGGGTCTCGGTGATGATCACCTCGTCGGGAGCGAGGGTCACCGTCTCGCCGTCGACCTCCACCGAGGCCGTGCCCTCACGCAGCGCGAGGGACAGCGCGGCCGCGTCGGCGGCGGCGATCGCCTTGGCCACGTCCTGCACCCGCTTGCCGAACCGCTTGCCCAGCGCGCGGAAGTTGGCCTTGGCGGTGGTGTCCACCAGGCTGCCGCCGACCTCGGACAGCGACGCCAGCGAGGAGACGTTCAGCTCCTCGGTGATCTGGGTGTGCAGCTCGGGATCCAGGGACTCGAAGCCGGTCGCCGCGATCAGCGCGCGGGACAGCGGCTGGCGCGTCTTGACGCCCGACTCCGCACGCGTGGCCCGGCCCAGCTCAACCAGTCGGCGGACCAGGACCATCTGCCTCGACAGCTCCGGGTCGATGGAGGACAGGTCCGCCTCCGGCCAGGGGGCCAGGTGCACGGACTCCGGTGTGCCCGGGGTCACCGGCACGATCAGGTCCTGCCACACCCGCTCGGTGATGAACGGGGTGATCGGCGCCATCAGCTTGGTGACCGTCTCCAGCACCTCGTGCAGCGTGCGCAGCGCGGCCTTGTCGCCCTGCCAGAAGCGGCGGCGCGAGCGGCGGACGTACCAGTTGGACAGGTCGTCGACGAACGCGGACAGCAGCTTGCCGGCGCGCTGGGTGTCGTACGCCTCCAGCGCCTGGGTCACCTGGTCGGTGAGCGCGTGCAGCTCGGACAGCAGCCAGCGGTCCAGCACCGGGCGCTCGGCCGGGGCCGGGTCGGCCGCGCTGGGCGCCCAGTTCGACGTACGGGCGTACAGCGCCTGGAAGGCCACCGTGTTCCAGTACGTCAGCAGGGTCTTGCGGACGACCTCCTGGATGGTGCCGTGGCCGACCCGGCGGGCCGCCCACGGGGAGCCGCCGGCCGCCATGAACCAGCGCACCGCGTCCGCGCCGTGCTGGTCCATGAGCGGGATCGGCTGCAGGATGTTGCCCAGGTGCTTGGACATCTTGCGGCCGTCCTCCGCGAGGATGTGCCCCAGGCAGACGACGTTCTCGTACGACGACTTGTCGAAGACCAGCGTGCCGACGGCCATCAGCGTGTAGAACCAGCCGCGGGTCTGGTCGATCGCCTCGGAGATGAACTGCGCCGGGTAGCGGCTCTCGAACAGCTCCTTGTTCTTGTACGGGTAGCCCCACTGCGCGAACGGCATCGAACCCGAGTCGTACCAGGCGTCGATGACCTCCGGCACGCGCGTGGCGGTCTTGCCGCAGCCGTCGTGACGGCACGCGAAGGCGACCTCGTCGATGTACGGCCGGTGCGGGTCGAGGCCGGACTGGTCGGTGCCGGTCAGCTCGGTCAGCTCCGCCCGGGAGCCGACACAGGTGAGGTGGCCTTCCTCACAACGCCAGATCGGCAGCGGGGTGCCCCAGTAGCGGTTGCGGGACAGCGCCCAGTCGATGTTGTTGTTCAGCCAGTCGCCGTACCGGCCGTGCTTGACCGTGTCCGGGAACCAGTTGGTCTTCTCGTTCTCCTGGATGAGGCGGTCCTTGATCGCCGTCGTGCGGATGTACCAGGAGGGCTGCGCGTAGTAGAGCAGCGCGGTGTGGCAGCGCCAGCAGTGCGGGTAGCTGTGCTCGTACGCGACGTGCTTGAAGAGCAGGCCGCGCTGCTGGAGGTCCTCGGTGAGCTTTTCGTCCGCCTTCTTGAAGAAGACGCCGCCGACCAGCGGGACGTCCTCCTCGAAGGTGCCGTCCGGGCGGACCGGGTTCACGACCGGCAGGCCGTACGCGCGGCAGACCTTGAGGTCGTCCTCACCGAAGGCGGGGGACTGGTGGACCAGACCCGTACCGTCCTCGGTCGTCACGTAGTCGGCGTTCACCACGTAGTGGGCCGGCTCCGGACCGTGCCCATGGGTTCCCTCGCTGACGCTCGGGAACTCCACGAGCTCGAAGGGACGTTGGTAGTTCCAGCGCTCCATCTCGGCGCCGGTGAAGGTCTGGCCCGTGCTCTCCCAGCCCTCGCCGAGTGCCTTGGCGAGCAGCGGCTCGGCGACGACGAGCTTCTCCTCGCCGTTGGTCGCGACGAGGTAGGTGACCTCCGGGTGTGCGGCGACGGCCGTGTTGGACACCAGGGTCCAGGGGGTCGTCGTCCACACCAGGAGCGCGGCCTCGCCCGCGAGCGGACCGGAGGTGAGCGGGAAACGGACGTACACGGAGGGGTCCACGACCGTCTCGTAGCCCTGTGCCAGCTCGTGGTCGGACAGGCCGGTACCGCAGCGCGGGCACCAGGGCGCGACCCGGTGGTCCTGGACGAGGAGGCCCTTGGTGAAGATCTCCTTCAGCGACCACCAGACCGACTCCACGTACTCGGGGTCCATGGTCCGGTAGGCGTCGTCCAGATCGACCCAGTAGCCCATGCGGGTCGTCAGCTCGGCGAAGGCGTCGGTGTGCCGGGTCACGGACTCGCGGCACTTGGCGTTGAACTCGGCGATGCCGTACGCCTCGATGTCCTGCTTGCCGGAGAAGCCCAGCTCCTTCTCGACGGCCAGCTCGACGGGCAGGCCGTGGCAGTCCCAGCCGGCCTTGCGGGCCACGTGGTAGCCGCGCATGGTGCGGAAGCGCGGGAAGACGTCCTTGAAGACGCGCGCCTCGATGTGGTGGGCGCCGGGCATGCCGTTGGCGGTGGGCGGGCCTTCGTAGAACACCCATTCCGGGCGGCCCTCGGACTGCTCCAGGCTCTTGGCGAAGATCTTCTGCTCGCGCCAGAAGTCGAGCACGGCGTGCTCAAGAGCGGGCAGGTCGACCTGTGCGGGCACCTGGCGGTACGTCGGCGCTGTCATCTGCGAGCATCCTCCAACGGACTTGCTGCCTTCCGTCGGAGGGACGAGAGCCTTCGATCCTGCCTACGCCGTGTGCGGCGCGCTCCCGCGGTACCACCCTCCTTGGCCCCCCGCCGCGCCGTACGCGCCGGTGAGCCCCCTCATTGGGGTCGCGAAGCCGGTTCTACTCGCCCCGGCCTGCTGGCTGCGGCTTTCTTCCGGCGGCTCCGGGGTGATCTTCACGTCGCGCTCGCCCCCGGGCTCACACCGTCCCCGGGTCGCTCTGGGCTGCGTACGCCGCTACTCGTCCCCATCCACGCTTTTCGCTCCGCCCAGTGTACGGCGCCGCGCGGACAGCGGCCGACCGGTTTCCCGTGCGGCCCGTTCTGCGTCCGGTGCGCCCGCCGGCCGCGTGACGGTCCGGGATGACCCGAATGGCCAGCAGGCGGGCGCCGGGGTCCGTGCGGGCGGGGCCCGGCGGATTACCCGGCGGGGAGCTGGGCACAACGGATGCAGGCCCGCTGCGCGGGGGGTGCGGGCGGGCGAATCAGGCGGTGTGCCCCGTTGCCGCGGGACTCAAGTCGATTTATCGTCCCAGCACGATTCGCGAGCAACATCACAATATGTGAAGGGGTCGCGGCCATGGTGGCGAAAAGGACCGCCGTACGGCAGCCGGCGACCGGCCGGAGCGGGGGCGCGGCCGCCGCCGGAGCTGCGGCTGCCTCCGACGGCGAGGCCAAGGGAGTGGGCAGGAGGGCTGCCGGGACAGGGGGCGCGGAGCCGGCCGCGAGGAAGACGGCGATGAGAGAGCCGACCGCGAAGGAGCTCGCCACGAAGGAACCCGCCGGCACGAAGACGGCCGGGAAGGAGCCGGCCGCCGGGAGGACGGCTGCCAGGAGGACGGTCGCCGAGAAGGCGGCTGCCAAGAAGTCCGCGGCCAAGGGGACGGCTGCCAAGAAGGCTGTGGTGAAGGAAGAAACCGCGGCGAAGAAGGCCGTCGCCAGGAAGACGGCCGGTGCGGCCAAGAAGGCGGCCGGTGAGGAGCGTGCCGCCAAGGAGAAGCCGCCCGGGAAAGCCGCCGCCAAGAAGGCGTCGGCCGGAAAGGCGGGCGCCGGTGACGTGGCCGAGGCGGCCCCGGAGCGGGCGGTGGCCGAGAAGACCGGCGGAAAGCAGCCGGCGGCGAAGGGAGCGGCGCGGGAGTCGGCCGTCAAGAAGGCGTCGGCCAGGAAGGCCGGCGGCAGGAAGGCGGCCGAGGAGGCCGTCTCCACGGAGGCGGCCGGCACGAGCAGGGCCAAGAAGGCGGGCGCGGCGCGGGCCGCGAAGCAGACGGGAGCCACGACAGTGGTTGCGAAGAAGACTCCTGGCACGGCCACGGCGGACACCGCCGTTCCCAAGGCGCGGGTCGCCGCGGCGGAGCCCGGCGAACTGGCGGTGCGCCCCGGCGAGGACCCCTGGACCCCGGAAGAGGTCGCCGAGGCCCGTGCCGAGCTGCTGTCCGAGGTGGAGCGGCTGCGTGCCGAGATCAGCTCCTCCGAGGCGTCCCTCGCGGGCCTGATGCGGGACTCCGGGGACGGCGCGGGAGACGACCAGGCCGACACCGGTACCAAGAACATCACGCGCGAGCACGAGCTGGCGCTCGCCGCCAACGCGCGCGAGATGCTGGTCCAGAACGAGCACGCCCTGGAGCGGCTGGACTCGGGCACCTACGGCCTGTGCGAGAACTGCGGCAACCCCATCGGCAAGGCCCGGATGCAGGCCTTCCCCCGGGCCACGCTGTGTGTCGAGTGCAAGCAGAAGCAGGAACGCCGCTCCTGAATGTGCGTGACCGTGCCGTAGTCTCGTCCTCAGTCAGGCACCTAGGTTGAGGGACTCACGTGGCAGAGGCGGAGCGCATCATCGGTACGCCGGACACCCCGGACGACGGCGGCGAGCGGGCGGCGGCCGGAGCGCCCGCCGGTTCCGGCGCGTCCACCCCGGCCGCCGCGTCCGGCGCGGGCGAGCAGCAGTCGCCGGCCCAGGCCCGGGGCCCTCGCGGGCGCCGGATCGCCCTGCTGTTCGCGGTGGCCGTCTTCGCGTACTCCCTCGACCTGGTCAGCAAGCTGCTGGTGGTCGCCAAGCTGGAGGGCCACGAGCCGATCAGGCTCGTCGGGGACTGGCTGGAGCTGAACGCCACCCGCAACCCGGGCGCGGCCTTCGGCTTCGGGGCGGCCTTCACGATCATCTTCACCCTGATCGCCGCGGCCGTGATCCTGGTGATCATCCGCCTGGCCCGCAAGCTCTACAGCTACCCCTGGGCCATCGCGCTCGGCCTGCTGCTAGGCGGCGCCCTCGGCAACCTCACCGACCGGATCTTCCGGTCGCCCGGTGTCTTCGAGGGCAAGGTCGTGGACTTCATCGCGCCCAAGGGGTTCGCGGTGTTCAACCTGGCCGACTCGGCCATCGTGTGCGGCGGCATCCTGATCGTCCTGCTGTCCTTTAGGGGGCTGGACCCGGACGGCACCGTCCACAAGGACTGAGGCCGGCGTCGTCCACAGGCGGTTTTCCACAGGCTCGTGCGGGCCGGTTCCACTCGTCCGGCATACTCGACGGGTGAGCACGATTCCCGAGATCCGCACCCTGCCCGTGCCCGACGGCCTGGAGGGCGAGCGCGTCGACGCCGCCATCTCCCGCATGTTCGGCTTCTCCCGCACGAAGGCGGCCGAGCTGGCCGCGGCCGGCAAGGTGCAGGTCGACGGCACGGTGGTCGGCAAGTCCGAGCGGGTGAGCGGCGGCGCCTGGCTCGAGGTCGAGATGCCGCAGGCGCCCGCGCCGGTGCAGGTGGTCGCCGAGCCGGTCGAGGGCATGGAGATCGTGCACGACGACGAGGACGTGGTCGTGATCGTCAAGCCGGTCGGTGTGGCCGCGCATCCGTCGCCGGGCTGGAGCGGCCCGACCGTCATCGGCGGTCTCGCCGCCGCCGGATACCGGATCTCCACCTCCGGCGCAGCCGAGCGCCAGGGCATCGTGCACCGCCTGGACGTCGGCACCTCCGGCCTGATGGTGGTCGCCAAGTCGGAGCGGGCGTACACCTCGCTCAAGCGCCAGTTCAAGGAGCGCACGGTCGACAAGCGCTACCACACCCTGGTCCAGGGCCACCCGGACCCGACGAGCGGCACGATCGACGCGCCGATCGGCCGCCACCCGAACCACGACTACAAGTGGGCGGTCACGGCCGACGGCAAGCCCTCCGTCACGCACTACGACCTCATCGAGGCCTTCCGCGCCGCCTCCCTGCTGGACGTGAAGCTGGAGACCGGCCGCACCCACCAGATCCGCGTCCACATGTCCGCCCACCGCCACCCCTGCGTCGGTGACCTCACCTACGGCGCCGACCCGACCCTCGCCAAGCGGCTGCGCCTGACCCGCCAGTGGCTGCACGCCGTGCGCCTCGGCTTCGAGCACCCCGGGGACGGCCAGTGGGCGGAGTTCGAGAGCGCCTATCCCGAGGACCTGCAGAAGGCCCTCGACCAGGTCCGCGAGGAGACGTACGCGTGAGCGCGCCGTACGCCCTCCGGCTCGCCGAGGACGCCGCCGACCGCGAGGCCTGCTTCGCGGTGCGCAAGGAGGTCTTCGTCGTCGAACAGGGCGTCGACGAAACCATCGAGTACGACGCCTACGACGCGGTCGCCGTGCACGTGCTGGCGATCCGCGAGGACGGTGTGCCGCTCGGCACCGGGCGGCTGCTGCACGGCGAGGCCGCGGCCGCGAAGACCGGTGCGGACGTCTCGGTGGGCTCCCTGGGGCGGCTCGCCGTCGTCCGCGAGGCCCGCGGGCTCGGCGTCGGCGTGGCCCTCGTGCGGGCCATCGAGGACGCGGCACGCGCGCGTGGCCTCACCGCGGTGGACCTGCACGCACAGACCCACGCGCTCGGCTTCTACGAGCGGCTCGGCTATGCGGCGTACGGCCCGGAGTTCCCGGACGCCGGCCTACCGCACCGGGCGATGCGCCGCGCCCTGTAGGCCGTCGCGCCGCGCCCCTCGGCGGCGGGCGTCGCCGCCGGTCGGCTGGCAGGCTTGAGCCCTGCCGTGTGACTGGCGCTCCCCGGAGCGCCGGCCGTGTGTCAGTCGGCTCTGCTGTTCGTCCTGCAGTCCGCGGTGATCCTCGTGGCTGCACGGCGCTGTGGACAGTCGCTGCGCACGAATAGTCGTACAAACATGCCGGACCTGTGGACAAATCCCGGCATCGTCGGCGGTTCGCTCCTACTCTCGGATCATGACTCGCAACATCGTGATCAGTGGTGGCGGTACGGGCATCGGGCTGGCGGCGGCGCAGATGTTCGCGGCGGACGGCGACCGGGTGCTGTTGCTGGGGCGGCGTGCGGAGGTGCTGGAGAAGGCCGCGGTGCCCGGGGCGCTCACCTGTGCGGCAGACCTGTCCGAGCCCGATCAGGTACGGCGGGTGGCCCGGTTCGTCGCCGATGAGCTGGGAACGGTCGACGTTCTCGTGCACGGCGCGGGCGGGGCCGGGCAACTGGAGCCGCCGGCCGGCAGCGACGACCCCCTGGACCGGGTGGCCCACGACTGGACCGTCAACTTCCGGCAGAACGCGCTGACGGCCGCCCTCCTCACCGAGGCGCTGAAGGACCGCCTCGCCGAGCCCGGCGGGCGGGTGCTCTTCATCTCGTCCATCGCCGCGTACCGGGGTTCGGGCAGCGGTGCCTACGCGGCGGCCAAGGCCGGGCTGCATCCCTACGCGCATGACCTGGCCCGGCAGCTGGGACCGCGCGGCATCACCGTGAACGTGGTCGCCCCGGGGTTCGTCGAGGACACCGAGTTCTTCGGGGACACCATGGACGAGGCCCGGCGGGCACGGCTCATCGCCGACACGCTGACCGGCCGCGCCGGGATACCGGGAGACGTGGCCGCGACCCTGCACTGGCTGGCCTCGCCCGGCGCCGGGCATGTCACCTCCCAGGTCATCCAGGTCAACGGCGGTTCGGAGCGCGGACACTGACGGGCTCAGAGGGGGGCCGCACCGCCTCGGCGGTGTTGACGCGGGGCAGCGCGTAGGGGTGCTCCGCCGCCAGCCAGGTGATCATCCGCTCGCGGACCGTGACCCGTATCGTCCAGATGTCGTCGGCGTCCTTCGCGGTCATCAGGGCCCGCACCTGGACGGTGTTCGGGGTGCTGTCCGTCATCACGAGGCCGTAGGCGCGGCCGTCCCAGGCGGGGCTCTCGCGCACGATGTCGCGCAGCTTCTCGCGCATCTCCTCGATGGGCGCGCTGTGGTCGAGGTGCCAGAAGACGGTCCCGGTCATCTGCGGGGTGCCCCGCGACCAGTTCTCGAAGGGTTTGGAGGTGAAGTACGAGACCGGCATGGTGATCCGCCGCTCGTCCCAGGTCCGTACCGTCAGAAAGGTCAGGGTGATCTCCTCGACCGTGCCCCACTCGCCGTCCACGACGACCGTGTCACCGATGCGGACCATGTCGCCGAAGGCGATCTGCAGCCCGGCGAACATGTTGGACAGGGTCGACTGGGCCGCGACACCGGCCACGATGCCGAGGAGGCCGGCCGAGGCCAGCAGCGAGGCGCCGGCCGCGCGCATCGCCGGGAACGTCAGCAGCATGGCGGCGATCGCCACGACGATGACGATCGCGGACACCACCCGCATGATCAGCTCCACCTGGGTACGCACTCTGCGCACCCGGGCCGGATCCCGGTGCGCGCGGGCGTAGCGGCTGTAGGTGGTCTCGACGACCGCCGCGGCGATCCGGATCACCAGCCAGGCGGCGGAGCCGATCAGCACCAGCGTCAGCGCGCGGCCGATGCCGACCTGGTGCCGCTCGAGCAGCTTCGCCTGGTCGTACGACCCGCGGAGCAGGGCGGCGCAGAGCACGAGTTGGTAGGGGATGCGGCCGCGGCGCAGCAGCTCCCACAGCGGCGAGTCGTGGTCGCTTTCGTCGGCCTTGCGCAGGAGCCGGTCGGTGGCCCAGCCGATGGCGAGCGTGAGCAGCACCGAGCCGCCGATCACGATCACAGGGCGGACTAGATTCTCCATGCCTGCGCTCCTAACCGGCGCCCCGCGGACATGAACATGTGAGTTCGGGTGTTTCCCGGGTACGGCGGCTCCGGCGGTGTCGCACCGGCTGGCACCATGGCCTCATGAACATCATGCTTTTTCACTCGACCTACGGCCTCAGGCCCGCGGTGCGCGAGGCCGCGGACCGGCTGCGCGCGGCCGGCCACGAGGTGTGGACGCCGGACCTCTTCGAGGGGCGCACGTTCGACACCGTCGAGGAGGGCATGGAGCTCAAGGAGTCGATCGGCAAGGAGGAGCTGCTGAAGCGGGCCGTGCTGGCGGCGGCCCCGTACTCGGACCGCGGGCTGGTGTACGCCGGGTTCTCGCTCGGCGCCTCGATCGCCCAGACCCTCGCCCTCGGCGACGACAAGGCGCGCGGGCTGCTGCTTCTGCACGGCACGTCGGACATCGCGCCGACGGCGCACGTGGACGAACTGCCGGTGCAGCTGCATGTGGCCGAGCCGGACCCGTTCGAGACGGACGACTGGCTGACCGCCTGGTATCTGCAGATGGGCCGGGCCGGAGCCGACGTGGAGGTCTACCGCTACGCCGGCGCCGGGCACCTCTACACCGACCCCGGGCTGCCGGACTACGACGCCGAGGCCGCCGAGGCCACCTGGCGGGTGGCGCTCGGCTTCCTCGACGGTCTGCGGGCGGCGTAGCGACAGGCCCTGGTCACCTCCGGACCAGCGGGAACGGACGGCTACACCGGGTCGTAGGTCCGCTCGACCTTCTGCGTGCCGCTGCGGGTGCGGTAGGAGCGCACCCACTTGGAGGTGGCGCTCGCGTCCGTGCGGTCGGAGAGGACGTAGTAGTCCATCTGCGTACGGGCGTCGGTGATGTCGAGCACGCCGTAGCCGTGCCGGTCGGTGTCCACCCAGTGGACGTGCCGGTTGGCGGCCTCGATGAGCGGCGCGGCGACCGCGGAGACCGTGCCCTCGGGGACCTTGACGATGTCGTCGAGGTTGTCGGAGGTCACCGAGGTGATCACGAACTCGGTGGCCGCCGACGGCGACAGCGGGTAGGTGCCCGCGTCCACCGGCACGTCGTTGGCCCAGGACATGTGGATGTCACCGGTCAGGAAGACGGTGTTGCCGATGGCGTTCGAGCGCAGGTGGTCCAGGAGTTCGCGGCGGTCGTGGGTGTAGCCGTCCCACTGGTCGGTGTTGACGCCGATGCCGTCCTGCGGCAGGTCGAGCAGCTTGGCGAGCGGCTTGAGCAGATCGGCGGTGAGGGAGCCGACGACGAACGGCGCGATCATCACCGAGTTGCCGACCAGCCGCCACTTGGTGTCGGAGGCCTTCAGGCCCGCCTTCAGCCAGTCGAGCTGGGCCCGGCCGGTGATGGTGCGGTTCGGGTCGTCCACCGAGCCGCTGCCGGCGGACGCCTGCTGGGAGCGGAAGGAACGCAGGTCCAGCAGGGACAGATCGGCGAGCCTTCCGAAGCGCAGCCGCCGGTAGGTGGTGCCCTCGATCGCGGGCCGGACCGGCATCCACTCGAAGTAGGCCTGCTTGGCGGCCGCCTTGCGGGCGGTCCAGGTGCCCTCGGCGCCCTCGGTGTGGTTGACCGCGCCGCCCGACCAGGCGTTGTCGGCGAACTCGTGGTCGTCCCAGATCGCGATGACCGGTGCCTTCAGGTGCAGGGCCTGCAGGTCCGGGTCGGTCTTGTACTTGCCGTGCCGGATCCGGTAGTCGGCGAGCGTGATGATCTCGTTGGCCGGCGCGTGCGGGCGGACAACGGTGCCGCGCGCCGCGTACTCGCCGGACTTGTACTCGTAGATGTAGTCGCCGAGGTGCAGCCAGGCGTCCAGGTCGCCGCGGGCCGCGAGGTGACGGTAGGCGGCGAAGTAACCGGCCTCCCAGTTGGCGCAGGTGACCACGCCGAAGCGCAGGGAGGACACGGCCGCGTCCGCCGCGGGCGCGGTGCGGGTGCGCGCCACCGGGGAGTCGGTGCCGCCGGCCGAGAACCGGAACCAGTAGTCGGTGGCCGGCTGCAGGCCGCGGACGTCGGCCTTCACGGTGTGGTCGGAGGCCGCGGTCGCGGTGACGGAGCCCTTGGCGACGACGCTGGTGAACGCCTTGTCCCTGGCGACGACCCAGCTCACCTCGGTGTCCGGGCCGATGCCCGAGCCGGGTACCGCGTCCGGGGCCGGGGTCACCCGGGTCCACAGCAGGACGCCGTCGGGCAGCGGGTCACCGGAGGCGACACCGTGCAGGAAGGCGGGCGCCTGGCCGGCGGCGCGGGCCGGCAGCGAGGCGGCGAGCGGGCCGGCCAGGACAGCGGTCGCCGCCGCGGCCTTGACGACCGTACGGCGGCGGGGCGAGAGGGAGGCACGGCCTTCAGTGGCCGAAAGTGATCTTTTACGACTGGTCACGACCGATCAGGTTACTGATCAGTACGCACACAAGAGCGGGCGAACTCTCAATGTTCGCCCGCTCTTCACGGGAAGGTTGTATTCCGCCGGGGCGTCAGCCCTTGAGGGCCGCGTCCACGACCTTGTCGAAGTCGGCCACCGTCAGCAGCGGGGTGCCGCCGTTGAGCTGCTTGCCGTCCATGACGAAGCCCGGGGTGCCGGTCACGCCGTCCTTGTTGTCGTCGAAGGTCTTCGACATGTGCATCGCCCAGGCGTCGTAGGTGCCCTTCTTGACCGCGTTCTGGAACGCGGCGTTGTTCTTCAGGGCCGGGACGGTGTCCGCGACCTGGATGAGGTAGCTGTCGTCCTTGAACTTGTCGACCGTCTCGTCCGGGTGCCACTTCGCCGAGTACAGCGCGGACTTGTACTCGAGGAACGCCTCGGGGCTGACGTTCAGCGCGGCTCCCAGGGCGCTCAGCGCGTTCTTGGAACCCTGGCCGTTGTCCTTCAGGTCGATGAAGGTGGCGCCCACGTACTGGAACTTGAACTTGCCGTCGTCGATGTCCTTCTTCACGGTCGCGCCGACGTTCTGCTCGAACTGGGCGCATATGGGACAGCGCGGGTCCTCGTAGATCTTGAGGGTCTTCTTGGCGCTGTCCTTGCCGATGACGACCGTGGTGCCGTCCTTGCCGGTGGTGTTGGCCGGCGCGACGACACTGGCGGTCTTCATGCCCTCCCAGTAGCTGGGCTTGTTCGCCTGGACGACGGCATAGCCGATGCCGCCGGCCGCGGCCAGCACGGCCACGACCGAGGCGGCCACGATGACCTGCCGCTTGGCCTTGTCGCGCTTGGCCTGCCGCTCGCGCTCCTCGCGCAGCCGCTCCCGGGCCGCCGTCTTCGCCGACTGGGTGTTCCGCTTGCTCATGTTGGTGATCTCCGTGTGGGACGCGCACATGCCGTACGCGGGATACGTGTGGGGGACTGGGTGTGCTCAGGTCTCGCCGCTCAGCAGGCGGCGAGGGCGGGCGAGCACGGCGGTCCACGCCGTCCCAGGGAGTGCACGAGAAGCAGGTCACGGGCGGCGGCCCGGCGCGGGGCCGGGCGCGGCAGCCGGCGGGCCGGGGCCAGCCGGACGGCGACCGCGGCGGCCGCGAGCAGCAGCGGCCGGAAAGTGGTGGCGGCTACCGCGCGCAGCAGCTGCTCCAGCGCCCGCTCGCCCCGGCGCAGCCAGGCGGCGGCGAGCAGGCCCACGCCGACGTGGGCGGCGAGCAGCAGCCAGGCGGCCGCCGGACTGGCGTGTGCGAGCAGTGCTCCGGGGCGGCCGTGAGCCCCGGTCATCTGGGCCAGCGGGGAGCCGACGGCGCCGCCCTGGCACAGCACGTCGAAGCCGAACGTGTGCAGCGGTCCGGCGACCGGGCCGCCGGCCCTGCCGTAACAGGTGTTCTGCCCGGTGGTGAACACCGTGTCGGCGGCCAGTTCCAGCGGGATCAGCAGGGCCGCGATCCGGCCGAAGCCGCGCTCGCGGCCCGCCGGCGCATACGCGGTGGCGAACACCGCGGCGGCGACCGCGAGCACGGTCGCCACCGGCAGCGGGGCCCTGGACAGCAGCACGTGCGACGCGGTGCTGAGCGTCACGACGACAGCCGTGAACAGCGCCGCGCGCACGGCTCTGAGCTGGGTCCCGGATATGTCCATGGTGAGAGAAGAGTGTGTCACGTACGCGGTTAAGGGACCCCTAAAGGGTGCCTGTGAGTCCGCGAAGTCACAGCCCCGGAATCCGGCCGTTGCGGAACAGGTCGACGAAGATCTGGTGGTCGGCACGCGCGCGTGCGCCGTAGCCGTGCGCGAAGTCCACCAGGAGCGGCGCGAAGCCCTCCTCGTCGGCGGCGACGGCCGCGTCGATGGCGCGCTCGGTGGAGAACGGCACCAGGGACTCGCCGGAGGTGTCGTCCGCCGCCGCGTGCATCGTCGCCGTGGCCCGCCCCAGGTCGGCGACGACCTGCGCGATCTCCTCCGGGTCGTCGATGTCGCCCCACTCCAGGTCGACCGCGTACGGCGAGACCTCGGCCACCAGCTGGCCCGCCCCGTCCAGCTCGGTCCAGCCCAGCCACGGGTCGGCGTGCGCCTGCAGGGCGCGCTGGGAGATCACCGTGCGGTGGCCCTCGTGCTGGAAGTAGCCGGCGATGGCCTGATCCGTGATGTGCCGGGAGACGGCCGGGGTCTGGGCCTGCTTGATGTAGATCACGACGTCGTTCTCCAGGGCGTCGCTGTGACCCTCCAGGAGGATGTTGTACGACGGCAGGCCCGCCGAGCCGATGCCGATGCCCCGGCGGCCGACGACGTCCTTCACGCGGTAGGAGTCCGGGCGGGCCAGGGAGGAGTCCGGCAGCGTCTCCAGGTAGCCGTCGAAGGCCGCGAGGACCTTGTAGCGGGTGGCCGCGTCCAGCTCGATGGAGCCGCCGCCCGGCGCGAAGCGGCGCTCGAAGTCCCGGATCTCGGTCATCGAGTCCAGCAGCTCGAAGCGGGTGAGCGAGCGGGCCGCGCGCAGGGCGCCCAGCAGCGGGCCCTCGGCGGTGTCCAGGGTGAACGGCGGCACCTCGTCGCTCTTCGCGCCGGTGGCCAGCGCGTGGATGCGCTCGCGGTACGCGCCCGCGTAGACGCGCACCAGCTCGGTGATCTGCTCGTCACTGAGCGCCTTCGCGTACCCGATGAGGGCGATCGACGCCGAGAAGCGCTTCAGGTCCCAGGTGAACGGGCCGACGTAGGCCTCGTCGAAGTCGTTGACGTTGAAGACCAGGCGGCCGTTGGAGTCCATGTACGTGCCGAAGTTCTCCGCGTGCAGGTCGCCGTGGATCCACACGCGCGAGGTGCGGTCGTCCAGGAACGGACCACCGCGCTTCTCAGCGTCCAGGTCGTGGTAGAAGAGGCACGCCGTGCCCCGGTAGAACGCGAAGGCCGAGGCCGCCATCTTCCGGAACTTCACCCGGAACGCGGCCGGGTCGGCGGCCAGGAGCCGGCCGAAGGCGGTGTCGAAGACGGCGAGGATCTCCTCGCCGCGCTGCTCGTCGCTGAGCTGGGGGACCGACATCGCTGGGTGCCTCCTGGTGCGGTGCATGAATGTGCATGAATGGGTACGACAGCGCTTCCGCCGTCTCCAACGGGCGACGCCACGCGGGAGTGCCCGGTTCCCGCACGAAGGTACGCAGGGATCCCCCTCCTGTGTCAGTCCCGGGGCATAGACTTCGACGCTGACCCCAGAACTGTCCGCCCGCCCGCCACCCAGTGTTTCCGCCGGAGGCCATACCGTGTCAAAGCCGCCCTTCACGCACCTGCACGTCCACACCCAGTACTCGCTGCTGGACGGTGCCGCGCGGCTCAAGGACATGTTCAACGCCTGCAACGAGATGGGCATGACGCACATCGCCATGTCCGACCACGGCAACCTCCACGGGGCATACGACTTCTTCCATTCCGCGAAGAAAGCCGGAGTCACCCCGATCATCGGGATCGAGGCATATGTCGCCCCCGAGTCCCGGCGCAACAAGCGCAAGATCCTCTGGGGCCAGCCGCACCAGAAGCGGGACGACATCTCCGGTTCCGGTGGTTACACCCACAAGACGATGTGGGCCGTGAACAAGACCGGCCTGCACAACCTCTTCCGCCTCTCCTCCGACGCCTACGCCGAGGGCTGGCTGCAGAAGTGGCCCCGGATGGACAAGGAGACCATCGCCCAGTGGTCCGAGGGCATCGTCGCCTCCACCGGCTGCCCCTCGGGCGAGGTGCAGACCCGGCTGCGTCTCGGCCACTTCGACGAGGCCCTGAAGGCCGCCGCCGACTACCAGGACATCTTCGGCAAGGACCGGTACTTCCTGGAGCTGATGGACCACGGCATCGAGATCGAGCGCCGGGTCCGCGACGGCCTGCTGGAGATCGGCAAGAAGCTCGGCATCCCCCCGCTGGTCACCAACGACTCGCACTACACCTACGCCCACGAGGCGGGCGCCCACGACGCGCTGCTGTGCATCCAGACCGGCAAGAACCTCTCCGACCCGGACCGCTTCAAGTTCGACGGCACCGGCTACTACCTGAAGTCCACGGACGAGATGTACGCCATCGACTCCTCGGACGCCTGGCAGCAGGGCTGCGCCAACACCCTCCTCGTGGCCGAGATGGTGGACACCACCGGCATGTTCGAGAAGCGCGACCTCATGCCCAAGTTCGACATCCCCGAGGGCTACACCGAGGTCACCTGGTTCAAGGAGGAGGTCCGCCGCGGCATGGAGCGCCGCTTCCCCGGCGGCATCCCCGAGGACCGCCAGAAGCAGGCCGACTACGAGATGGACGTCATCATCTCGATGGGCTTCCCCGGCTACTTCCTCGTCGTCGCCGACTTCATCATGTGGGCCAAGAACAACGGCATCGCCGTCGGCCCCGGCCGAGGCTCCGCGGCCGGCTCGATCGTCGCCTACGCCATGGGCATCACCGACCTCGACCCGATCCCGCACGGCCTGATCTTCGAGCGCTTCCTCAACCCCGAGCGCATCTCGATGCCCGATGTCGACATCGACTTCGACGAGCGCCGGCGCGTCGAGGTGATCCGGTACGTGACCGAGAAGTACGGCGCCGACAAGGTCGCCATGATCGGCACCTACGGCACCATCAAGGCCAAGAACGCGATCAAGGACTCCGCGCGCGTGCTGGGCTACCCGTACGCGATGGGCGACCGCATCACCAAGGCCATGCCCGCCGACGTCCTCGGCAAGGGCATCCCGCTGTCCGGCATCACCGACCCCAGCCACCCGCGCTACAGCGAGGCGGGCGAGGTCCGCTCGATGTACGAGAACGAGCCGGACGTGAAGAAGGTCATCGACACCGCGCGCGGTGTGGAGGGCCTGGTGAGGCAGATGGGCGTGCACGCCGCCGGCGTGATCATGTCCAGCGAGACCATCACCGAGCACGTCCCGGTCTGGGTCAGGCACACCGACGGCGTGACCATCACCCAGTGGGACTACCCGAGCTGTGAGTCGCTCGGCCTGCTGAAGATGGACTTCCTGGGCCTGCGCAACCTCACGATCATGGACGACGCGGTCAAGATGGTGAAGGCCAACAAGGGCCTCGACATCGACCTGCTGTCCCTGCCGCTGGACGACCCCAAGACCTTCGAGCTGCTCCAGCGCGGCGACACCCTCGGCGTCTTCCAGTTCGACGGCGGCCCCATGCGCTCCCTGCTGCGGCTGATGAAGCCGGACAACTTCGAAGACATCTCCGCCGTGTCGGCCCTGTACCGCCCGGGCCCGATGGGCATGAACTCCCACACGAACTACGCCCTGCGCAAGAACAAGCAGCAGGAGATCACTCCGATCCACAAGGAGCTGGAGGAGCCCCTCGAGGAGGTCCTGGCCGTCACCTACGGCCTGATCGTCTACCAGGAGCAGGTGCAGAAGGCCGCACAGATCATCGCGGGCTACTCGCTCGGCGAGGCCGACATCCTCCGCCGCGTCATGGGCAAGAAGAAGCCCGACGAGCTGGCCAAGAACTTCACCATCTTCCAGGCCGGCGCCCGCAAGAACGGCTACAGCGACGAAGCCATCCAGGCACTCTGGGACGTGCTGGTCCCCTTCGCCGGCTACGCCTTCAACAAGGCGCACTCCGCCGCGTACGGCCTGGTGTCGTACTGGACGGCGTACCTGAAGGCGAACCACCCGGCCGAGTACATGGCCGCGCTCCTGACCTCCGTCAAGGACGACAAGGACAAGTCGGCGGTCTACCTCAACGAGTGCCGCCGCATGGGCATCCGCGTCCTCCCGCCGAACGTCAACGAGTCCGAGGCCAACTTCGCCGCCCAGGGCGACGACGTGATCCTCTTCGGGCTCTCCGCCGTGCGCAACGTCGGCACCAACGTGGTCGAGTCGATCATCAAGTGCCGCAAGGCGAAGGGGAAGTACGCCTCCTTCCCCGACTACCTCGACAAGGTCGACGCGGTGGTCTGCAACAAGCGCACCACGGAATCGCTCATCAAGGCCGGCGCCTTCGACACCATGGGGCACACCCGCAAGGGGCTCACGGCGCAGTACGAGCCGATGATCGACAACGTGGTCGCGGTCAAACGCAAGGAGGCCGAGGGGCAGTTCGACCTCTTCGGCGGCATGGGCGAGGACACCAGCAGCGAGCCCGGCTTCGGACTCGACGTGGAGTTCTCCACCGACGAGTGGGACAAGACCTACCTGCTCGCCCAGGAACGGGAGATGCTCGGTCTCTACGTCTCCGACCACCCGCTCTTCGGCCTGGAACACGTCCTCGCCGACAAGGCCGACGCGGGCATCTCCCAGCTCACCGGAGGCGAACACGCCGACGGTGCGGTCGTCACCATCGGCGGCATCATCTCGGGCCTGCAGCGCAAGATGACCAAGCAGGGCAACGCCTGGGCGATCGCCACCGTCGAGGACCTCGCCGGCTCCATCGAGTGCATGTTCTTCCCGGCGACCTACCAGCTCATCTCGACCCAACTCGTCGAGGACGCCGTGGTGTTCGTCAAGGGGCGCCTCGACAAGCGCGAGGACGTGCCCCGGCTCGTCGCCATGGAGCTGATGGTCCCGGACCTGTCCAACGCGGGCACCAACGCGCCGGTGATCCTCACCATCCCGGCCACCAGGGTCACCCCGCCCATGGTCAGCCGCCTCGGTGAGATCCTCAGCCACCACAAGGGCGACAGCGAGGTCCGCATCAGGCTCCAGGGCCCGCGCAAGACCACCGTGCTGCGCTTGGACCGGCACCGGGTCAAGCCCGACCCCGCGCTCTTCGGTGACTTGAAGGTGCTGCTCGGCCCGTCCTGCCTCGCAGGCTGAGCCCGCTGCCTGGGAACACACGCGAAGGGGCGCACCCGCCAGGGGTGCGCCCCTCCTGCGTGCCTGGGCTTCAACTGCCCTTTAGTTGTGGCCGAAGCTCTTCCGTTTCTTGCCGGCGACATCCGCGGGGCTGCCCTGGATGTGCGACACCGGCGACTCGTGTGCCTCCGTCTGCCGCTGCGCGTGCTCCTGGCTCTGCTCGGCGTGCGACGCGCGGTTCTGCGGGCCGGCCTGCTTGCGGTTCTTGTTCTTGGCCATGGTGATCTGCCTCCTGTGGGGGATCTAGGGGCCAGGGCCGGGACCAGATTCACATACGCTGACATCAATCGCATGTCGGATAATTACCGTGCGTGACAGGGCCGGTGGGCCGGCGGGTTCCGCAAACGCCACGCCGAAGATCGAGTTCGGGCCGTTAACCCCCGCGCCGTCGGGCAGACTCGAAGGAAGTCCGAAGCAAAACCTCCCGGGAAGAGGGTGAGTCGCGTGGACCGCTGCATCGTCCTGGTGGACGCCGGGTACCTGCTGGGAGCCGCCGCCAGCCTCCTCGCCGGTGAGCCCTCGCGGTCCCGGATCACCGTCGACCACACCGCGCTGATCCAGGCCTTGCGGGTACGCGCCGAGTCGGAGACCGAGCGCCCGCTCCTGCGCATCTACTGGTTCGACGGCGCCCCCGACCGCGTCCCCCAACCGGAGCATCGCAGGCTGCGCGTGATGCCCCGGGTCACCGTCCGGCTCGGCGCCCTCACCCGCAGCGACGGACGCTGGGCGCAGAAGGGCGTGGACGCCGCCATGCACGCCGAGCTGACCGAGCTGGCCCGCAACCGGGCCTGCTCCGACGTCGTCCTGGTCACCGGCGACGGTGATCTGCTGCCCGGCATGATGGCCGCCAAGGAGCACGGCGTCGCCGTCCACCTGTGGGCCGTACAGGCCGCCGACGGCGACTACAACCAGTCCGAGGACCTGGTCGCCGAGGCCGACGAGCGGCGCGTGCTGGACCGTGCCTGGATCACCCAGGCCGTCCGCGCCAAGGAACTGACCGGCGTCTGCGCCCCGCCGCCCGCGCCCCGCCCCGAGATCGCCGCGATCCTCTCCGCCCCGCTGCCCGAGTCCGCGCTCGCGGCGGCGGCCGAGCGGCCCGCCGACCAGGGCGCGCCCCAGCCGGCCGCGGCGGTGACGGAGAACGGAACCCAGGAGCGGGCCGGCGGCCACAAGGGCGTCCCCACCCCCAAGGACCTCGCCGCGCTGCGCGCCCCCGGCGCCCAGCCCGCCCCGCAGCCGGCGACCGCGACCCTGCGCTGGTCCTCCGACAAGGGCTGGGTGGACCGGCCGGGCGCGGTCGCCGAACCGCCCGAGGTCGCCTCCATGCCGACGCTCGCCCAGCTCACCACGGCGGAGCAGCGGTGGGCCGACCGCGAGGAGGACATCACCACCGTCGGCGGTGACCCCTACGAGGTGGGACAGGTCTTCGCCCGCCGCTGGATGTCCCGGCTCGGCGACCAGGGCCAGTTGCAGAAGCTCTCGCAGCTGTATCCGCGCATCCCGCACCGCATCGACGGAGAGCTGCTGCGCTACGCCGCCCGGTTCGGGCTGCTCGCCCACAAGGACGACCAGATCGACGAGCACGACCGCTACGCCATTCGGGCGGGGTTCTGGCGGGAGATCGACGTGCCGGCGGCGGCGGAGAGCGCGACGGGGGAGTGACGGCGGGCAGTCCTTACCGGCCGGGTACAGAAGTGCCCCCAAAGGCGAGTAAAGGGCTCCGACCCCGTACCCTCGTCCCTTGTGAGTACGCGCGCGGAACAGGCATCTCGGTATGACGAGGTCGTACGCGTGCGCGGGCTCAACAAGACCTATCCGGCCGTGAAGGGGCGGCGCGGTGCGCCCGGCACCCCCGAGGTGCGGGCCACCGACGAGGTCGAGCTGGACGTGCGGCGCGGCGAGGTCTTCGGGCTGCTGGGGCCGAACGGCGCCGGCAAGTCCACGCTCGTACGGCAGCTCACCGGCCTGCTGCGGCCGGACACCGGCAGCATCGAGATCCTCGGGCACGACATCGTCAGGCACCCGGAGCGGGCCGCGCGCCTCCTCGCCTACCTGGGGCAGGAGTCCTCGGCGCTGGACGAGCTGACCGTCTCCCTCGCCGCCGAGACCACCGGGCGCCTGCGCGGCCTGGACGTGCGCCGGGCCCGCGCCGAGCGGGACGCCGTCCTGGAGGAGCTGGGGCTCACGCCGATCGCCGGGCGGGCGCTGAAGAAGCTGTCCGGCGGGCAGCGGCGGCTCGCCTGCCTCGCCGCCGCCCTGGTCGGCCGGCGGCCGCTGCTCGTGCTGGACGAGCCGACCACCGGCATGGACCCGGTGGCCCGGCGCGCGGTCTGGGCGGCCGTGGACCGGCGGCGCGCCGAGCACGGTACGACCGTGCTGCTGGTCACCCACAACGTCATCGAGGCCGAGACCGTGCTGGACCGGGTCGCCGTCGTCGACCAGGGCCGGGTGATCGCCTGTGACACCCCGGCCGGGCTGAAGGAACGGGTCGCCGGGGAGGTGCGGGTCGAGCTGGTGTGGCGGGAGAGGGCGCCGCTTCAGGTGCCCGAGGTCGCCGCCCTGCGCGAGCGCGCCGTGGAGTCCGGCCGGCGCTGGACGCTGCGGCTCGCGCCCGAGGAGGCCCGCGCCGCCGTCGCCACCGTGACCGGCGGGGCCGCCTTCGCCGCCCTGGACGACTTCACGCTCGCCACGCCCAGCCTGGAGGACGTCTACCTGGCGCTCGGCGGTGCGGCCCGGCAGGGATTGGTGAAGGCGTGAGCGCGGCGGACGTACGGTGCGTATGGGTCTGTACGCCGGTCTGCGCGACTGCCGTAGGGAAGAGGAGCAGCTCGACGTGAGTGTCGTACCCGCGGAGGTTCTGCCGGGCGGTGCCCCGGCCGTGCCGGAGACGGCACGGGGCGCGGCCGAGCTCGGGCCGGCCGCGCGGCTGTGGCCGGCGCTGGCGGCCGTCTACCGGGCGCAGCTGTCCAGGGCCCGGGTGGCCCGGATCCCGCTGCTGTTCGTGGCCACCTTCCAGTCCGTCGGCATCGCCGT
Source organism: Streptomyces sp. NPDC001093 (assembly GCF_040298985.1). Taxonomy (NCBI): domain Bacteria; kingdom Bacillati; phylum Actinomycetota; class Actinomycetes; order Kitasatosporales; family Streptomycetaceae; genus Streptomyces; species Streptomyces sp. NPDC001093. Next base: position 21,629 of record NZ_JBEPBF010000098.1, read on the forward strand.
GATGATGCGGGGTGTCGTCGACAGCGGCAGCGAGGCCCAGTCCGTGGTGGCGGGGTCGTCGGTGCTGGTCGTCGCGTACGTCGCGCTGAACCTGCTGTCGCAGTACTTCGGGCAGCTGCGGGCGAGCGGCGGGCTCGACCACTACGCCACCCTGCCGGTGCCGCCCGCGGCCGTGGTGCTGGGCGCGGCGGCGGCGTACGCCTCCTTCACCGTGCCGGGGACGCTGGTGACCGCCGTCTTCGGGTGCGTCCTGTTCGGACTGCCGCTCGGCAATCTGTGGATCCTGCTGGCCGTGATCCCGCTCGCCGGCGCCGCGCTGTCCGGGCTCGGCGCCGCCTGCGGACTGCTCGCGCCGCGGCCGGAGCTGGCCACGCTGCTCGGGCAGCTGGGCATGTCGGCGGCGCTGCTGCTGGGTGTGCTGCCGGCCGACCGGATGCCGGAGCTCGTACGGCTGGCGCGGGACCTGCTGCCGTCGACGTACGGTGTGGAGGCGTACGCCCGCACCTTCGGGACCCATCCGGACTGGGCCGCCGTCCTGGTCGACCTGGGGGTGTGCGCGGGTGTCGGAGTCGTCTCGCTGGCCGTGGCCGCCCGGGCGTACCGCAGGGCCGCCGTCCGGTGACGCGGCCCACAAGGCGACCTGGCACGATGTCAGGGTGACCGCACCGCTGACTCCACCACCGCACGAGAACTCCGCACACGATGTCCGGCAGGCGCCGCCGCCTGCCGGGGCGCCGGACTCGGGCGGGTACGAACAGGACGGCCCCGGGATGAAGACCGAACTGCGGGACGCCGCCGTCATAACGGTGGCCATGGCGTTGGCCGGGGTACTGCTGGGGCTGCTGTGGTGGTGGCTGGCGCCGCATGTGCCGTTGGTCGGCGACGTGGCCGACAACAGCTGGGTCGTGTACCTCAAGGACAGCGAGGGTGAGCAGGCGGTGGGGGTGGACGGCACGTTCGCCCTGCTGGGGCTGGGGTTCGGGCTCGTCAGCGCGGTGGCCGTCTTTCTGCTGCGCCGGCGCGGGGGCGTGCCGGTCGTGGCGGCACTCGGGCTCGGGGCACTGCTCGGTTCGGTGGTGGCGTGGCGGCTGGGGATGTGGCTGGGACCCATGTCCGACGTGCTGGCGCACGCCAAGCAGGTGGGGAAGGGCGTCACCTTCCCGGCGCCGCTGAAGCTGGGGGCCAAGGGGGCGCTGCTGGCCTGGCCGCTGGGTGCGTTGCTGGTCCACCTCGGGCTCACGGCGCTGTTCGGGCCGCGCGATCCCGAGGTGCCGTACCCGCAGTCGTAGTCCGGGGCTGCGCCCCGGGCCGTTTCAGCCCCGCCCGACGGGCGCCAGCACCGCGCCCGTCAGCTTCGCCAGGTCCGTCGGAGCCAGTTCCACCTCGAGGCCCCGCCGGCCCGCCGACACACAGATCGTCTCGTGGGCCTCGGCCGAGTCGTCCAGGACCGTCGGCAGTCTCTTGCGCTGGCCGAGGGGCGAGATGCCGCCCCGCACGTACCCCGTCGTCCGCTCGGCGAGCGCCGGGTCGGCCATCGTCGCCCGCTTGCCGCCCACCGCGGCCGCGAGGGCCTTCAGGTCCAGGGAGCCCGACACCGGGACCACCGCCACGGTCAGGGCGCCGTCGACGTCGGCCACCAGGGTCTTGAAGACGCGGTCGGGGGACACGCCCATCGCCTCCGCCGCCTCCTCGCCGTAGGAGGGGTGGGAGGGGTCGTGGTCGTAGGAGTGCACCGTGAAGGTCACGCCGGCCGAGGACAGGGCGACCGTGGCGGGGGTGCCCCCGGACTGCTGCTGCTTCTTCGGCTTCTTCGCCATCTGCCGTCTTCCCTCAGTTCAGGCTCGTCGGCGCCCGCGTCAGCTCGAACGCGGGCAGCGACGGAAGACTACGGATGATGGCCGTCTCGGCGCGAAGGAGTTTCAGCTCGTCACGGAGCCGGGACGCGGTGTCGGGGGCCTGGAGAAGCCGCTGCTTGGTAGGCGTGTCGTGCACCATCGCCGCCGCCACCAGATAGGAGACCACCGACGGGTCGTCGGGCAGCTCCGCGCCCGTCGACAGCGAGCGCTCGCGGGCGCCCGCCAGCCGCTTCTGGTACTGGCGGAAGGAGCGCAGCACCCCCTCGGCCAGCGCACCCGCCTCGTCGCCCGGCTCCTCCGGCAGTTCCTCCAGCTCCGCCGTCAGGAACGGGCCCGACGCGTCGACGGACAGCAGCCGTACCCGGGTCGTGCCCGTCGCCAGCACCTCGAACGTGCCGTCGGCCCGCTCCCGGACGGTCGCCGCGTCCGCCACACACCCGACCCCCTGGAAGGCCTTGAGGGGGTCCGGGCCGAAGCCCGCGGCCGGTCCCCGGTCGGGCTGTGCCGTGGGGTCCGGCATGCCGGGGGCGCTCGGCGCCACCTCGTAGCCGTCACGGATGGCCACGACGGCGAACCGGCGCGGCTCGTCCTCCGGTGTCTTGAGCAACTCGCGCATCATCGCGCGATAGCGCTCCTCGAAGACGTTCAGCGGCAGCACGAGCCCCGGGAACAGCACCGTGTTCAGCGGGAAGAGCGGGAGACGGACGGTGGTCACGACGCACCAGCCTAGTGGTCACCGGCACCGGCGTGTCCGCCGTGGTCGCCGACATGGTCCGGGAAGGCCGGCATCAGCCCGGCCGGGGCGGGCGGGCAGGCCGCCGTCAGCAGGTGCTCGCGCAGCCGCAGGAAGTGCCCGAGCGGATCCTCGGAGAACCGCTCCCAGGGGAAGGACGTGGCATACGGGCCGATCACGCGCAGCTGGTCGCGGGCGTCCTCCCAGCGGTCCAGGCGCATCAGGACGTACAGGAGCTTGTTGCGGATCTCGGCGGGCGAGGGGTCGGCCTCCGGGAAGCGCGCGGAGAGCGCGATCGCGCGGTCGGCGGCCGCGTGCAGACGGGCGCGCGGCACCTCGGGACCGCGGCCGTCGGTCAGGTACCCGAAGGCGGCCCGGGCCGGCAGCGCCTGGACGGGCGAGTCGGCCGGGGCGTCCTGGGCGGCCCGCTCGGCGAAGTCGAAGCAGGCGCCGTGGGAGCCGCGCCGGAAGGTGGCGAGGTAGCGCAGGGCGGCCACGTGGCAGCCGTAGTGGTGCGGGGCGCGCCGCACCGCCGCCTCCCACAGCTCCTCGAAGTAGCGGTGCCCGGCGCGCGAGCCACGCGCGTGGTCCAGCGCGATCCGCCAGGGCACCGGGTCGCGGTCGTCGGCGCGGGCAGCGGCGGTGATCAGCGGGCTGACCTCGCGCAGCAGCTCGACGCGGGCCGGGGAGGGCCAGGCGCGGTCCACCGCCAGCTGCGCCCCGACCAGCAGCGCGCCGGGGTCGTCGGGGGCGTGCGCGCGCCAGGTCTCGAACCACTCGGGGCGCGAGCGGGCGAAGGCGGCCAGGCGCCGGGCGTACCGGTCGTGGTTCTCCCACTCGGCGCCGCCGCGGGTGGTCGCGAGCAGATCGGCGGCGGCCCGGTACTCGCCCCGGCCGGCCCCGACCAGTGCCGGGGAGAGCCGGTCGTCGGGTGCGTCGAGCACGACCTCGTCCCCGGTCGGCGGTCGGCCGGCCGGGCGCGCGGAGCGTTTGGTCATCCGGGTCGGGCGGATGAACGGGGGAAGCGCAACCATGGTGCCGACCATTGAAAGACCGCAGGTCGGCGGCGCGCCAGAGGGTGTGGGGAAGTCGCGGAAAGTTGTACGGTCCAGGGTCAAGGACCGGTAAAGGGTGACTGTTCGACTTTTGTCCGGTTAGTTCCCGTCCCCGTCCCCCTCCCCGTCAGCTCCGCCGCAGCAGCCGGGTCGCCCCCGCCGCCACCGTCGTGGCCAGGATCCAGCCGAGCAGGATCATCACCGCCGCCAGCCACTGCCAGCCGCCGCTCAGCTGCCACTGGCCTACCTGGCCCAGGTCGATCACCGGCAGCAGCAGGTCCAGGGTGAACAGGGCCGGGCTCCAGTACGGGTGGGCGTCATGGTTCATCGGCGGATGGGCCGCGTGGGCGAACGCCAGCGTGCCCGCCGCCCACAGCACCGCCATCCACACCGCGGCCCGGCCGGGCCGGTAGCCGTAGGCGACCGTCCAGTCCTGGACGTACCCCCAGACCTTCGCGGCCGGCGGCAGCGTCTCGCGGCGCCGGCGCTGCTTGGCGAGCAGCACCTCCCGCGCGTCCTCGTCCTCCCCGGCGGCCCGCAGCACCGCCGCCAGCCGCTCGTACGGCTCCGGGGCGTACTCGGCGGTGGCCGCCGCGACCCAGTCCAGCCGGCCGTTCAGCGGGAACGGGCCGCGCGGGACGAGGTTCTCGTACACGAAGCCGCCCATGTGCAGATTGCCGGGGCCCGGCCAGCTCGCCGCCCGGTCCACCAGGTTGACGATCCGCGCTCCGGACAGCACCACCTTGCCGCGCTGCGGCCCGTCCCCGAGGAAGCGCAGCTCCGACGCGTGCACCCGGCGCAGCGACAGCTCCTGGTCGTCGGTGAGGGTGAACCGGGCCCGTTCGAAGTCGACGGCGTCCCCGAACCGCCCGTCGTCCAGCCGGATCCCGCCCCGGCACTCGAAGCGCTGGATCCGCGTCCCGCGCGCCGGTGTCGTGCCGCTCAGCAGCGGGCTGCCCACGCCGGCCGGGGTCAGGTACAGGGTGCGCTCGACGGTCAGCTGGGGCGCGTTCAGGGCGTAGCGGGAGTAGGGGTTGTCCAGGTTCGCGCCGCGCAGGCTGAGCGACACGCCGACCTTGGCGCCGCGCAGCCGCAGCTCGCCGTGCGACTGCAGCATCTCCGCCTGCAGGTCCTGGCCCACGGTCATGCCGTCCGCTGAGATCGACCGCCCGCTGCGGTCCCGGTACACCACCGCCTCGTTGAGCATCAGGTCGGTGCCGATGTGCGCGTCCGTCAGCCGGGCGCCGTTCTGGAACCGGCAGCGCGGCAGATGCAGGTCGCCCTCGGTGTGCACCCGGGCCGCCTCCAGCCGGGGCACCGCGCAGTCCACCATGCGCAACGTCGTGAAGCGGGCCTCCGGCAGCAGGACCTCCTCGTCGAAGCGGCAGCCGCGCAGCTCGACGTACGGCTGTACGGTGCCGCCCGAGAGGTCCAGCGTGCCGGCGATCCGCACACCGGTCAGCTTCAGCGAGGACACCCGGCCCGCGAGCGCCGGCGGGCCGTCCAGCAGCAGCCAGGCCACGATCCGCGCCCGCACCGTGCGCTCCGGACCCCAGGGGTGTCCGCCGTGCGGATCGTCCACCACGGCGTCCCCGCAGCCCAGGTCGTACACGCTGCCGTTGCGGAAGGCCTGCCACATGCCCGCCTCGGCCGCGGTCAGCTCGTCCGGCAGGTCCCCGGCGACGATGCCGGCCCCCTCGGTCACCTTTGTCCTCTCCCGGTCCAGTGCTTTCGTACAGCCGTTCATGCCCGCTCAGTGACTGCCGGAACACTAGAGGTGAAGAAGATCTTCCGAGTTCCGCCACGTTCTGTATCAGCCATTGATACGCGCCCACGGCTCGCGACGGCGGTCTGAGAGAATTGGGACTGTGATTTCCCGAATCGATCTGCGCGGCGACGCCCTTCCCGAGGGCCCCGCCCTGCGCGACCTGCTGCCCCGAGCCGACTTCGACGTATCGGCCGCCCTGGAGAAGGTGCGCCCGATCTGCGAGGCCGTGCATCATCGTGGCGACGCGGCGCTGATCGACTTCGCCGAGAAGTTCGACGGAGTACGGCTGGAATCCGTCCGTGTCCCGGCCCAGGCGCTCACCGACGCGCTCGAGGCCCTCGACCCCGCCGTGCGCGCCGCGCTGGAGGAGTCCATCCGCCGCGCCCGCCTGGTCCACCGCGAGCAGCGCCGCAGCACCCACACCACCCAGGTGGTACCCGGCGGCTCGGTGACCGAGAAGTGGGTGCCGGTCGAGCGGGTCGGGCTGTACGCGCCGGGCGGCCGGTCCGTGTACCCGTCCTCCGTGATCATGAACGCCGTACCGGCCCAGGAGGCCGGGGTCGGGTCGATCGCGCTCGCCTCTCCGCCACAGGCTGAGTTCGGCGGGCTCCCGCACCCGACGATCCTCGCCGCCTGCGCGCTGCTCGGCGTGGACGAGGTCTACGCGGCCGGCGGCGCCACGGCGGTCGCGATGTTCGCCTACGGCACCGAGTCCTGCCCGCCGGCCAACATGGTCACCGGCCCCGGCAACATCTGGGTCGCCGCCGCCAAGCGCTTCTTCACCGGCAGGATCGGCATCGACGCCGAGGCCGGCCCGACCGAGATCGCCGTCCTCGCGGACGACACCGCCGACCCGGTGCACGTGGCCTCGGACCTGATCAGCCAGGCCGAGCACGACCCGCTGGCCGCGGCCGTGCTGGTCACCGACTCCGTCGAGCTGGCGGACGCGGTGGAGAAGGAGCTTCAGCCGCAGGTCGCGGCCACCAAGCACGTGGAGGACCGGATCGTGCCCGCGCTCAAGGGCCGGCAGTCCGCGATCGTGCTGGTCGACGGCGTCGAGGAAGGTCTGCGCGTGGTCGACGCCTACGGCGCCGAGCACCTGGAGATCCAGACCGCCGACGCGGCCGCCGTGGCCGACCGGGTCAAGAACGCGGGCGCGATCTTCATCGGCCCCTGGGCGCCGGTCTCGCTCGGCGACTACGCGGCCGGGTCCAACCACGTCCTGCCCACCGGCGGCTGCGCCTGCCACTCCTCGGGCCTGTCCGTCCAGTCCTTCCTGCGCGGCATCCACATCGTGGACTACACGAGGGACGCGCTCGCCGAGGTCGCCCCTCACGTGGTGACGCTGGCGGAGGCGGAGGACCTGCCGGCGCACGGCGCCGCGATCAAGGCGAGGTTCGGCTGGAAGGTACCCGAGAGCAAGTGACCCGCATCGACGATCTCCCCGTACGGGACGAGCTGCGCGGCAAGTCCCCTTACGGCGCGCCCCAGTTGGACGTCCCCGTACGGCTGAACACCAACGAGAACCCCTACCCGCTGCCCGAGCCGCTGGTCGAGCGGATCGCGGAGCGGGTGCGCGAGGCCGCCCGCGACCTGAACCGCTACCCCGACCGGGACGCGGTCCAGCTGCGTACCGAGCTGGCCAAGTACCTGACGAGGACCGGCGGGTATCCGCTCGGCATCGAGAACGTGTGGGCCGCCAACGGCTCCAACGAGGTCATCCAGCAGCTGCTGCAGACCTTCGGCGGGCCGGGCCGCACGGCCATCGGCTTCGAGCCGTCGTACTCGATGCACGCGCTCATCGCGCGCGGCACCGGCACGGGCTGGATCTCGGGTCCGCGCAACGAGGACTTCACGATCGACGTCGCGGCGGCCGTCGAGGCGATCGCCGAGCACAGGCCGGACGTCGTCTTCATCACCACCCCCAACAACCCCACGGGCAACGCGGTGCCGCCGGAGACGGTCCTCGCGCTGTTCGAGGCGGCGCAGGCGGCCAAGCCGTCGATGGTGATCGTGGACGAGGCGTACGTCGAGTTCAGCCACGGCGACTCGCTGCTGCCGCTGCTGGAAGGGCGCCCGAACCTGGTCGTCTCCCGCACGATGTCCAAGGCGTTCGGCGCGGCGGGCCTGCGCCTCGGCTATCTCGCCGCCGACCCGGCGGTCGTGGACGCCGTCCAGCTCGTCCGGCTGCCGTACCACCTGTCGGCAATCACCCAGGCGACCGCCCTGGCCGCCCTGGAGCACACCGACACCCTGCTGGGCTACGTCGAGCAGCTGAAGGCGGAGCGGGACCGGCTGGTCGCCGAGCTGCGCGCGATCGGCTACGAGGTCACCGAGTCCGACGCGAACTTCGTGCAGTTCGGCCGGTTCGCGAACGCCCAGGAGGCCTGGCAGAAGATCCTCGACCGGGGCGTCCTGGTCCGGGACAACGGCGTACCGGGGTGGCTGCGGGTGTCCGCCGGCACCCCGGAGGAGAACGACGCGTTCCTCGACGCGGTCCGTGACGTGAAGAAGGAGCTGTAAGGCATGAGCCGCGTAGGACGCGTGGAGCGTACGACGAAGGAGACCTCCGTCCTGGTCGAGATCGACCTCGACGGCACCGGCAGAACCGACATCGCCACCGGCGTCGGCTTCTACGACCACATGCTCGACCAGCTCGGCCGGCACGGCCTGTTCGACCTGACCGTGAAGACCGACGGCGACCTGCACATCGACTCCCACCACACCATCGAGGACACCGCCCTCGCGCTCGGCGCCGCCTTCAAGCAGGCGCTCGGCGACAAGGTGGGGATCTACCGCTTCGGCAACTGCACGGTCCCGCTGGACGAGTCCCTCGCCCAGGTGACCGTCGACCTGTCCGGCCGCCCCTACCTCGTGCACACCGAGCCCGAGAACATGGCGCCCATGATCGGCGAGTACGACACCACGATGACCCGGCACATACTGGAGTCCTTCGTCGCCCAGGCGCAGATCGCGCTGCACGTGCACGTGCCGTACGGACGCAACGCGCACCACATCGTGGAGTGCCAGTTCAAGGCGCTGGCCCGGGCGCTGCGTTACGCCTCCGAGCGCGACCCGCGCGCGGCCGGCATCCTCCCCTCCACGAAGGGCGCGCTGTAAAGCCATGAACGGTCTGTCGACCCTCCTGATCGTCGTCGGTCTCTTCCTGGCCGGCGGCATCATCTCCTTCGTCAAGCAGAAGATGCCGACGAGCCTCATCGTGCTGCTCTCGATCGGCGCGGCCATGTGCCTGGTCGCGGGCGTCATGCGGCTGGGGGTGTGGAATTGAGCAGTGGCAGCAAGAAGGTCGTGGTCTTCGACTACGGCTTCGGCAACGTCCGGTCCGCCGAACGTGCCCTCGCGCGCGTGGGCGCCGATGTCGAGATCACGCGTGACTTCGACAGGGCGATGAACGCCGAGGGACTGCTCGTGCCGGGCGTGGGCGCCTTCGCCGCCTGTATGCAGGGGCTGCGCGCCGCCCGCGGTGACTGGGTGGTGGACCGCCGGCTGTCCGGAGGCCGGCCCGTGATGGGCATCTGCGTCGGCATGCAGATCCTGTTCGCGCGCGGCATCGAGCACGGCGTGGAGGCCGAGGGCCTGGACGAGTGGCCCGGCACGGTCGCACCGCTCCAGGCCGACGTCGTGCCCCACATGGGCTGGAACACCGTCGAGGCCCCCGCCGACTCGGAGCTGTTCGCCGGCCTCGACGCCGACGCCCGCTTCTACTTCGTGCACTCCTACGCCGTCCACGACTGGCAGCTGGAGTCGCACAACCCGGTGATCGCGGCCCCCAAGGTGACCTGGTCGACGCACGGCAAGCCGTTCGTGGCCGCCGTGGAGAACGGCGCCCTGTGGGCCACGCAGTTCCACCCCGAGAAGTCCGGCGACGCCGGCGCCCAGCTCCTCACCAACTGGATCGGAACCCTGTAGACCATGGCCAAGCTCGAACTCCTCCCCGCCGTCGACGTCCGCGACGGCCAGGCCGTCCGCCTCGTGCACGGCGAGTCCGGGACCGAGACCTCCTACGGCTCCCCGCTGGAGGCCGCCCTCGCCTGGCAGCGCTCGGGCGCCGAGTGGCTGCACCTGGTCGATCTGGACGCGGCCTTCGGCACCGGCGACAACCGCGAGCTGATCGCCGAGGTCACCGGGGCGATGGACATCAAGGTGGAGCTGTCCGGCGGCATCCGCGACGACGCCTCGCTGGCCGCCGCCCTGGCCACCGGCTGCACCCGCGTGAACCTCGGCACGGCCGCCCTGGAGACCCCCGAGTGGGTCGCCAAGGTGATCGCCGAGCACGGCGACAAGATCGCCGTCGGCCTGGACGTGCGCGGCACGACCCTGCGCGGCCGCGGCTGGACCCGCGACGGCGGCGACCTCTACGAGACGCTGGAGCGCCTCAACAAGGAGGGCTGCGCCCGCTACGTCGTCACCGACATCGCCAAGGACGGCACCCTCCAGGGCCCGAACCTCCAGCTGCTGAAGAACGTCTGCGCCGCGACGGACCGACCGGTCGTGGCCTCCGGCGGCGTGTCGTCCCTGGACGACCTGCGCGCCATCGCCGAGCTGGTACCCCTCGGTGTCGAGGGCTCCATCGTCGGGAAGGCGCTGTACGCGAAGGCGTTCACCCTGGAAGAGGCACTGGAGGCTGTGTCGTCATGAGCGATGCCGTGCGGCGCGTGCAGAGCGGAAGTCCCTGGGAAGAGAGCTTCGGTTTCGCACGTGCCGTCGCGGCGGGGGACCGGGTGCTGGTGGCGGGCACGACGTCCTTCAAGGGCACCGTGCTGTACGGCGAGGGCGACCCGTACGAACAGGCCAAGGTGGCCTTCACCAGCGCTGTCGAGGCGATCGGCGAGTTCGGACTCGGGATCGACTCGGTCATCCGTACGCGGATGTACCTGAGCCATGTGCGGGACGTCGACGCCGTGGGCCGGGCGCACAAGGAGATCTTCGACTCCGTGCGCCCGGTCTCGACCCTGCTGGTCGTGGAGGGCTTCGTCGACCCGCGCATCCTGGTGGAAGTGGAACTTGAAGCATTCAGAGGAGCCTGAGCAGTCATGACCCTGGCGGTCCGAGTCATCCCCTGCCTGGACGTGGACAACGGCCGGGTCGTCAAGGGCGTCAACTTCCAGAACCTGCGCGACGCGGGCGACCCGGTCGAGATGGCCAAGGTGTACGACGCCGAGGGCGCCGACGAGCTGACGTTCCTGGACATCACCGCGTCCTCGGGCAACCGGGAGACGACGTACGACGTGGTGCGGCGCACCGCCGAGCAGGTGTTCATCCCGCTGACGGTCGGCGGTGGCGTCCGTACGGCCGAGGACGTGGACAAGCTGCTGCGGGCGGGCGCCGACAAGGTGGGCGTGAACACGGCGGCGATCGCGCGTCCCGAGCTGATCCGGGAGATCGCGGAGCGCTTCGGCCGCCAGGTCCTGGTCCTGTCGGTGGACGCCCGCCGGACCGAGTCGGGCTCCTTCGAGGTCACGACGCACGGCGGCCGGCGCGGCACCGGCATCGACGCCGTCGAGTGGGCCCACCGGGCGGCAGAGCTGGGCGCCGGGGAGATCCTCCTGAACTCCATGGACGCGGACGGCACCAAGGACGGCTACGACCTGGAGATGATCGCGGCGGTCCGGGGGCACGTGACCGTCCCGGTGATCGCCTCCGGCGGCGCCGGCAAGCTCGCCGACTTCCCGCCGGCGATCGCCGCCGGCGCCGACGCGGTCCTGGCAGCCTCCGTCTTCCACTTCGGCGACCTGCGCATCGGCGAGGTGAAGCGGGCCCTGCGGGAGGCGGGGCATCCGGTGCGCTGACGCCGCGCTGAACTTGGCCGGATACGAAAGGGAAGTTGCGCAAAATCTGTTGTGCAACTTTTCTTTCGCATTTAGGTTCGGGGTATGGCTCGTGCAGAGGAACGCCGGATCACGGATGTGGGCACCCTGAAGGCGCTCGCGCATCCGCTGCGCATGAAGCTCTACCGTCTGCTGTTCGTCGCCGAGGCCGCCACCGCCTCGCACCTCGCCGAACAGGTCGACGAGGCGGTCTCGCTGGTCAGCTACCACCTGCGCAAGCTCGCCGAGCACGGGCTGGTGGAGGAGGCCGAGGCGCGCAGCGCGGACGGGCGCGAGCGCTGGTGGCAGCCGTCCTCCGAAGGCGTCTCCATCCGCGACGAGGACTTCCAGGACGCCCCCGAGAAGGTCGCGGCGCATCTCGCGGCCTCGCGCTTGTTCCTGGACCAGCGGGCCGAGATGTACCGCGGATACCTCGATCAGCGCGCCCATTGGGGGCCCGAGTGGAACCGGGCCGCCCACGACTCCGAGGCAGTGCTCAGGCTGACCGCCGAAGAGCTCGTGGAGCTGAAGAAGGACCTGCACGACCTGCTCAAGCGCTACGACGAGCAGGGGCGCGCCCGTGAGGCCGCCGGCGACAGCGAAGGGCGCGAGAACGTCGCGCTGCACGTGTACGGCTTCCCGTTCCGCGTCTGAGAGGCCCCCTCCCGTGACCGCCACGCTCACACCGTCGGCGACCGCGCCGCAGGCCCACCGCGACCCCGACGTCCTGCGCTGGCTCGCCGCCTACACCTCCTCGATGCTGGGCGACAGCGTCTACTACCTCGCCCTGTCCTGGGCCGCCGTCCGCGCCGGAACCCCGGCGCAGGCCGGTCTCGTGATGTCGGCGAGCGCGCTGCCCCGGGCCGTGCTGATGCTCGGCGGCGGGGTGATCGCCGACCGGTTCGGGCCGCGCCGGGTCGTCATCGGCAGCGACGCCGTCCGCTGCGCGGCTGTCCTCGCCGTGGCCGCCCTGCTGCTCCTCACCAGCCCGGGGCTGTGGCCGCTCGCCCTGCTGGCGCTGGTCTTCGGCACGGTCGACGCCGTGTTCATGCCCGCCGTGGGCGCCCTGCCGGTCCGCCTCACCGACAAGGGGCAGCTCGCCCGGGTCCAGGGGATGCGGGGCCTCGCCATCCGGTTCTCCAGCGTGGTCGGCGCCCCGCTCGGCGGGCTCGGCGTGGCCGTCGGCGGCGCCCCGGCCGCGTTCGCCCTCGCCGGGCTGCTCATCGCCGTCTCCGTGCCCCTGCTGCTCTCGGTGCGGATACGGGACCTGCCGAAGGACGACACACCCGAGGTGGCCGGAACCGCCTGGAGCGAGCTCCGCGCCGGTCTGCGGTACATCCGCCGGCACCGCGTCCTCGCCCCGCTGATGCTGGCCATCGCCCTCGGCGACCTCGGATTCGTCGGCCCGCTGAACGTCGGTCTGACCCTGCTCGCCGACCGGCGCGGCTGGGGCGCCTCCGGCATGGGCTGGGTGCTGGCCGCGTTCGGGGTCGGCGCGGGAGCGGCCTCGCTGCTGCTGACGGTGCGGGGGCGGCTGCCGCGCGCCGGGCTGGTCACCGGGTGGGCGTGTGCCGTGGGGGCCGTGGCCGTCGGCGCCCTCGCCTTCGTACCCACCCTGGCCGCGGCCGCCGCTACGGCCCTGCTCGTCGGCCTGCTCACCGGGCTCGGCGGCGCCCTGTGCGGGGCCCTGCTGCAGACCCGGTCCGACCCCGCCTACCTGGGCCGCGTCACTTCCGTCTCCAGCCTGATCAGCCTCGGTCTCACCCCGCTGTCCATGCCGTTCGCGGCCGCCGCGATCGGTGCCTGGGGACTCGGGCCGGTCTACGCCGTCAGCGCCGGCGTCTGCGGGCTCGGCGGGGTCGTCGCCCTCGCCGTACCCTCCCTGCGCCGCGCGGAACTCCCGGGCTGAGCTCCGTCAAACACTCAGATACCGAGCTGCCTGGACTCGTTCAGCTTGGTGATCGCGTCCGCCTCGCCCTCGACCTCCACCTCGGCCGCGTTCTGCCGGCCGAAGGCGAACATCAGCAGCTCGGACGGCTCGCCGGTCACCGTCACCACCGGTGCGCCGCGGTGCGCCACCGCCGTCTGGCCGTCCGGGCGGCGCAGCACCAGACCCGTCGGCACACCCCGGGCCACCAGGCGCGCCGTGCGCTCCAGCCGGGACCACAGGGCGTCCTGGAAGACCGAGTCGAGCTCGCGCGGGGTCCAGTCCGGCTGGGCGCGGCGGACGTCCTCGGTGTGGACGTAGAACTCGACGATGTTGGCCGCCTCGTCGACCTGCTTGAGCTGGAAGGGGGAGAAGCGCGGCGGGCCGGTACGGATCAGCTGGATCAGCTCCTCGTACGGCTTCGCGGTGTACTCGGCCATCACCTTCTCCAGGCGCGGCGCGAGCTGCTTGATCAGCGTGCCCCCGGCCGCGTCCGGGCGCCGCTCGCGCACGATGACATGCGCGGCCAGGTCCCGGGTCCGCCAGCCCTCGCAGAGGGTGTCGGCGTCCGGACCGACGGTTTCCAAGAGGTCGGCGAGCAGGAGCCGTTCACGCTTGGCGAAGGTCGACATGGGGTCAGCCTACGACCAGCTGCCTCGTCCGCGCAGTGGACACGGCACCGGCACTGTCGTACCCGCGCGGCACAATGGCACCCATGACCAGTACGACCGGGATTCCCGCCCGTCGCCCGACCACCGCCCCTGATCGAGGCGCTTCGCGCCGCAGTGTCCCCCCCAGCAGCCTCGACCCGGAGATCGCCGCCCGCCTCAAGCGCAGCGCGGACGGCCTCCTGCCCGCCATCGCCCAGCAGTACGACACCGGTGAGGTGCTCATGCTCGGCTGGATGGACGACGAGGCGCTGCACCGCACGCTGACCACCGGCCGCTGCACGTACTGGTCGCGCAGCCGCCAGGAGTACTGGGTCAAGGGCGACACCTCCGGCCACGTCCAGTGGGTGAAGTCGGTCGCGCTGGACTGCGACGCCGACACCGTCCTGGTCAGGGTCGACCAGGTGGGCGCGGCCTGCCACACCGGCGCGCGCACCTGCTTCGACGAGGACGTGCTCCTGAAGGACGCCGACACCGACGCCGGTTCCGCCGCTCCGGCATCTGATCAGTAAGGTCGGCCGCCATGGACCTCGAGACCTTCCGCAAGCTCGCCACCGACCGGCGCGTCATCCCGGTGACCCGCAAGCTCCTCGCCGACGGCGACACCCCGGTCGCGCTGTACCGCAAACTGGCCGCCGAGCGCCCCGGCACCTTCCTGCTGGAGTCCGCGGAGAACGGCCGCTCCTGGTCCCGGTACTCGTTCGTCGGCGTCCGGTCCGCCGGGACGCTGACGGAACGCGACGGACAGGCGCACTGGCTCGGCACCCCGCCGGTCGGCGTCCCGGTCGACGGCGACCCGCTGAAGGCCCTGAACGCCACCATCCAGGCCCTGCACACCCCGCACCAGGACGGCCTGCCGCCCTTCACCGGGGGCATGGTCGGCTATCTGGGCTACGACATCGTCCGCCGCCTGGAGAAGATCGGCCCGGGCGAGCGCGACGACCTGCGGCTGCCCGAGCTGACCATGCTCCTGACCAGCGACCTCGCCGTGATGGACCACTGGGAGGGCTCGGTCCTGCTGATCGCCAACGCGATCAACCACAACGACCTCGACACCGGCGTGGACGAGGCCTACGCGGACGCCGTGGCCCGGCTCGACGCCATGGAGGCCGACCTCACGCGCGCGGTGGCCCAGCCCCCGGCCGTGCTGCCGCCGTCCGAGCTGCCCGAGTACACCGCGCTGTGGGGCGGCCCCGACTTCCAGGTGGCGGTCGAGGACATCAAGGAGCGCATCCGCGCGGGCGAGGCCTTCCAGGTCGTGCCGTCCCAGCGTTTCGAGACCCCGTGCAGCGCGAGCGCCCTGGACGTCTACCGGGTGCTGCGGGCCACGAACCCGTCCCCGTACATGTACCTGTTCCGCTTCGAGGGCTTCGACGTCGTCGGCTCCTCCCCCGAGGCGCTGGTGAAGGTGGAGGACGGGCGGGCGATGGTCCACCCCATCGCCGGCACCCGGCCCCGCGGGACCACCCCGCA
Organism: Streptomyces sp. NPDC001093; assembly: GCF_040298985.1. Lineage (NCBI taxonomy): Bacteria > Bacillati > Actinomycetota > Actinomycetes > Kitasatosporales > Streptomycetaceae > Streptomyces > Streptomyces sp. NPDC001093. The sequence continues at coordinate 36,937 of NZ_JBEPBF010000098.1, forward strand.
GCAGGACCAGGCCCTCGCCGAGGAGCTGCTCGCCGATCCCAAGGAGCGCGCCGAGCACCTGATGCTCGTCGACCTCGGCCGCAACGACCTGGGACGGGTCTGCGAGCCCGGCTCGGTCGAGGTGGTCGACTTCATGTCCATCGAGCGCTACTCGCACGTGATGCACATCGTCTCGACCGTCACCGGCAAGGTCGCCGAGGGCCGCACCGCCTTCGACGTGCTGACCGCCTGCTTCCCGGCAGGCACCCTCTCCGGCGCCCCCAAGCCCCGCGCGATGCAGATCATCGACGAACTGGAGCCGTCCCGGCGCGGCCTGTACGGCGGCTGTGTCGGCTATCTGGACTTCGCGGGCGACTCCGACACCGCGATCGCCATCCGTACGGCGCTGCTCCGGGACGGCACGGCATACGTGCAGGCCGGAGCCGGCATCGTCGCCGACTCCGACCCGGTGGCGGAGGACCAGGAGTGCCGCAACAAGGCGGCGGCGGTCCTCCGCGCGGTGCACACGGCCAACCGGCTCAGCTCATAGGAGAGTTCAGCCGGTGAACGCGGCGGTGCCGTTCGGGGTGCCGAGTCCCGACGGCCCGTCGTACCCGGTGGTGCCGGTGCACAGGTACGAGCCGCCGCAGCTGCCGTTGGAGCCGCTGGTGACGTCGTTCAGCGCCGAGGTGTGCGCGTACGGGAAGGATGCCGGGTAGGAGCCGGCGGACGGGGTGCCGGCCAGCGCGTAGGTCGCCGCGATCAGCGGGGAGGAGGCGCTGGTGCCGCCGAAGACCATCCAGCCGGAGCCCTGCCCGTAGGTGTCGTACACCGCGACACCGGTGTTGGGGTCGGCGACCGCCGAGACGTCCGCGACCGTGCGGTTGGCACAGCCGGAGTCCTTCTGCCAGCTGGGCTTGGCGTCGTAGGAGGAGCAGCCGGAGCCCGCACCGCTCCACACCGTGTCGGTCCAGCCACGGCTGTTGGAGGCCGTCGTCAGGGACGTACCGCCCACCGCCGTCACGTACTTGGACGCCGCCGGGTACTCGACGCCGTAGCCGTTGTCACCGGAGGAGACGGTGATGGCCACGCCCGGGTGGTTGAAGTAGCTGGAGTCGTAGGTCGCGTCGCTGGACGACTCGGAGCCGCCGTAGCTGTTGGAGACGAACTTCGCGCCCAGCCTCACGGCGGTGTTCACGCCCGTGCCCAGGTTGGTCATGCTGGACGAACTGGCCTCCACCAGCAGGATCTTGCAGTTCGGGCAGGCCGCGCTGACCATGTCGAGGTCGAGGGAGATCTCCTCGGCCCAGCCGGAGTTGCCGCGTGGGTACTTGGTGCCGCCGTTCTGGTCCACCTTCTTGAAGCAGCCGTTGGCCGTGGTGCAGGCGGACAGGCCGTACTGGGAGCGGTAGACGCCGAGGTCGGACTCGGCGTTCGGGTCGTCGTAGGCGTCGACGATCGCCACCGTCTGGCCCGAACCGCCGCTCGCGGAGGGCAGGTTGTACGCCGCCTGCAGCGAGGCGGGGCCGTAGCCGGAGGGTGCGGCGGCCGCGGTCAGACCGCTCTCGGCGTGCGCCGACTGCGGGGTGCCCGAGGTGACCTTGAGGGCGTTGCAGGCCATCTCGCCCTTCTTCGTCGGGGCGGCGCAGGCGTGCGCGACGCCGACGCCGTGGGACGAGGTGGTGGCCTGGGCCGCCTGGCCGACGGGGGCGGCCAGGGCGAGAGCGGCCGTGGCGAGGGTGGCCACGGCGGTGAGGGAAATGGTTCTGCGCAACGTACGTCCTCCACGAGATGGGTGAACCGGGAAGGGCTGTGGGGGGTGCGCGGTGCCACCACGGAACGGGGTGTCGGGCCGTGGTTGGCGCAGAACGTACGGATGGCGGGGCCACGTCAACAAGATGGATGTTGAAGCGTGAACGTTGCTTTACCCTTCCTGGGGAATTCATGTGCCGTTCCTGGGCGCGTCGTATCGAAGATCTGGGGCGCCCATGGGTTGACGGACCCGGCTGTCGGTTCGCCCGGGGTTCAGGCGATAGTGGTGTACGTGACTGCCGTACCTCACCCCCGTACCGAAGCCGCCGCGCCCGCCCGGTCCGGCCGGCGGAGCCTCGCCGTGGCCCTCCTGTGCGGTGCGCTCGGCGCGGCCGTGGCGCTGCTCGCGACCCGGCAGCGCT
>NZ_JBEPBF010000099.1:0-14151 GCF_040298985.1 Streptomyces sp. NPDC001093
GTCCCCGACCAGGATCGTGCCGAGGCCGGGCGAGACGCCCCTCTCCTTCAGCGCCGCCACGCGGGCGGTCAGATCGGACTTGATCGCGGCTGCGGGCGCTGCTGGTTCAATTGGGTGTGCAAGCGCCCGTCGAGGGCAAGCGTGGCAGTGACGCCTCCAACCCCGCAAAGGTGCTCCATGGCCTTCTTCGCGCTCTCCCGGCGGCAGCCGCTGGTGCTGCTCTCCTCGACCGAGCTCGCCGCCGAGTACGACCGGCTGGTGAACGAGAACGAGCAGTTGCGGTGCGCCGTGTCCTCGCACGCGGTGATCGATCAGGCCATCGGGGCCGTGGTCGTCCTCGGGCAGATCGCCCCCGAAGAGGGCTGGCGGGCACTGCGGGACGTCTCCCAGCGCACCAACACCAAACTGCGGACGGTCGCCGAGCACATCCTGGAGTACGCCCAGGGCGGCACACTCCCCGAACCGGAACGGATCGAACTCGGCAAGGCGATCGTCCGCTACCGGCGGTGCGCCGGCCTCGGCGAGGACACGACGGGCCGCTGAGCGCAGGCCCGGCTACGGTTCAGCGGCGGCCCAGCTTCATGCGGCGGTGCCGGTGGGCCCTGGGTGTGGCGGGCCGTCGGGCGATGCAGGATCCACCGGTCCTCGACCTGGTCGAGACCGAAGAGCAGGACGGCGAGGACGGGGAGCAGCAGGACGGCGATAGTGATCACTGGAGGATCCCCTCTGCCGACGACACTCTCCGAGTGCCCCGCCCCGCTCGGGCCACCCGCGGCGGTTGTGAAGGTCCTGTGAGCGCTTTCTACTGCCGCCGGTCGCCGACGAAGGTCTGGCGGGTGAGCGCGCAGGTGGGGGCCGCCGTGTCGGGCCGGCGATCCGAGGGGGACACGAGGGGGACCTGTGGAGGCCGGGCTCGCCCGCCTGGATCCGCGGGTGTGTCTTTCGTCCTCGCGGACCCGTCCGCCGCGGTCGCCTGGGAGATCGTCAAAGTCTCCCGATGACGGTGACACGCCGTGCGAAGCGCCGCCGTCCGGCGGAAACCACGCGCGGGCGCATTGCGCGCGCCCCTCTCGCGACGTGCGCTTACGGTTCTACGTGTGACCGACCGTCATCCGGGATGACGGAGAGGAGCCGGGAACGGTGGTGGGCGATGCGCGTCGGCGGGCGGCCGGGCCGGACGGCCGGCGCCGCAGGACGCGGGTGCTGGGCAGCCGGCCGGCGTACACCGTGCGGCTCCCGGCCGTACCGCGCACCGAACCGGTGCCGGCGGCCGAGCGGACGGTGCCGTGGCTGCGGGTCGGGGCGGCCTACGCCTGGCGGCTCATCCTCGTCGGGATCGTCGTCTACGGCGTCTTCAGCATCCTCGGCAGCTTCCAGCTCGTCGCCGTGGCCCTGTTCCTCGCGCTGGTCGTCACCTCCGTCCTGCGCCCGCTGACGGACCTGCTCGACCGGGCCCTGCCGCGGCCGCTGTGCGTCGCCGTGGCGCTGGTCGGCAGCATCCTGTTCCTGCTCGCTCTGCTGGCCCTGGTGGGCAACGCCGTGGCGGGCGAGTCGGCCAGGCTGACGGGCGAGTTCCGGGGCGGGGTGCACCGCATCGAACAGTGGCTCCAGCGGCCGCCGTTCCGGCTGAGTCCCCACCGGCTGTCCGAGCTGGAGAACCAGGTGACGCACTACCTGTCCGCGCACCGGTCCATCCTGCTCAGCCGTGCCGTCAGCGGGCTGAGCCGCGCGGTGGAGCTGGTCACCGGGGGCGCGCTCGCGCTGTTCGCCTCGGTGTTCTTCATCCACTCCGGTGAACGCCTGTGGCGCTGGGTCCGCGACCAGATGCTGCCGGTCGGCGCCCGTCCGGCGTGGGACCGGGCGGGGTGGGCCGCCTGGCGGGCCTTCGCCGGGTACACGCGCGGCATCATCATCGTGGCCGCCACCAACGCCGTGCTCGTCGGTATCGCGCTGCTCGTGCTGCGCGTGCCGCTCGCGCTGCCGCTGACGCTGCTGGAGTTCTTCGCCGCGTTCGTGCCGCTGGTGGGCTCGCCGGTCGCGCTCGGCGTCGCCACCATCGTCGCGCTGGCCGGGCGGGGACCGCTGACGGCTCTGGCCGTGCTGGCGCTGATCGTCGTGATCGGCCAGCTGGAGGGGCATGTGCTGCATCCGCTGGTGATGAGCTGGGCCGTGCGGCTGCATCCGCTCGTCGTCGCGGTGTCCGTGATCGCCGGCAGCATCATCGCCGGGGTGATCGGTGCCGTGGTGGCCGTGCCGATGGTGTCGGTGGTCTGGGCGGTGCTGCGCGCACTGCGTGCGGTGCCGCCGTGAGTCCGGGCCGTCATCGACTGCCGCGCGTCCCACATCATCAACTGCCGTGAGTCTCAAGGGACATGGCGCTGACCGGTCAGCGTCGTACCGCCGGCGCCGCGACCGCCGGCGTACCGCTCAGCGCAGGGCCGCCGCCACCAGTCCGCGGAGCTCCTCCTCCGCCACGCTCCCACCGTTCACCAGCCGGTCGAAGACCAGGCCGTCCACGCAGGTCAGCAGCGTCACCGTCCGTTCCTCCGGGTCGGCCACGCCCTGCGCGGCGAGAAAGTCGCACAACGCCTGCCGCGCCAGGTTCTCGCGCGGCACCAGGATCTCGCGCAGTTCGGGATGGCGCGCGCTCTCGACGGCGCACGCGTAGCGCGCCAGGGAGCGTCTGCGCCCTTCCCCGGTGAGCCTCGCCGCCGTGAACGCGACGAGTCCGAGGACCACTTCGGCGGCGGTCCGCAACGGCGGCGTCCTCGCACCGATCTCCTGCAGCTCGGCCTGGTCGAGCGCCACGAGGCGCCGGACCAGTGCGGTGAGCAGGGCCTGGCGGGTGCGGTAGTAGGCGGACGTGGTGCCGGGCGGCAGCTGTGCCGCCCGGTCCACCGCGCGATGGGTCAGCCCCCGCATGCCGGCGTCGGCGAGGACGGCGATGGCCGCGTCGGCGAGGAGAGTACGTCGGTCTGTGGACACCCTCACTTTCTACACCCCCGCTTCTACAGCCGTAGAACGAGGTTGTAGGGTCTTCGCCAGGGCTTCTACACCTGTAGAAGCCCTGGTGCGAACCAAGGTCGAAGGGGGTCCGGCATGGGCGGTACGGCGGTGGTGGTCGGAGGTGGCATCGGCGGGCTGGCGGCGGCGATCGGCCTGCGCCGGATCGGCTGGGACGTACGGGTCGTGGAGCGGGCCGGCACCCTCGCCGACGCGGGCGCGGGCATCTCGCTGCACGCCAACGGCCTGCGCGCCCTCGACGCCCTCGGCGTCGGCGCGGCCGTGCGCGCGGCGGCACGCCCGCAATACACCGGCGGCACCCGCGCCCCCGGGGGCCGATGGCTGGCGCGGATGGACGGCGCCGCCCTCGAACGCGCGCTGGGCACGCCGATCGTCGGGATCCGGCGCGCGGTCCTGCACCGCCTGCTGCGCGAGGCCCTGCCGGCCGAGAGCCTGCTGACCGGCGTCACCGTGCCGGCGCTGGACCGCTCGGCCCCCGACCGGGTGGGCGTGCCGGCCGGGGACGAGGTCCTGGACGCCGACCTGGTCGTCGCGGCCGACGGGGTGGGCAGCCGGCTGCGCGGACTGCTGTTCCCCGATCATCCCGGCCCGGTGTACGCCGGCTCGACGGTCCTGCGGGCCGTGACCGACGGGCCGCTGGACCTGCGCACCGACTTCGAGCTGACCTGGGGCGAGGGCGCGGAGTTCGGCCACATCCGCTTCTGCGACGGCCGGGCCGAGTGGCACGCGGTGCTCACCGCACCGCCCGGCGTGCGCCACGCCGACCCGCTCGGCGCGGTGCGCCGCCGCTTCGGCGGCTGGCACGATCCGGTCCCCGCCCTCCTGGACGCGACCCGGCCGGAGGCCGTGCTCCACCACGACATCCACGAACTGGCCACGCCCTTGCGGTCGTTCGTCGCGGGCCGGGTGGTGCTCCTCGGCGACGCCGCGCACGCCATGACACCGAATCTCGGCCAGGGCGCCTGCCAGGCCCTGGAGGACGCGGCCACGCTCGCCGCCGCGCTCGCCACGCAGCCCTCCGTCGCCGCAGCCCTGGCCCGCTACGACGCCGAGCGCCGCCCGCGCTCCCAGGCGGTCGCCCGCGCGGCCCGGCAGGCGGGCCGGATGGGCCAGCGGCTGTCCCACCCGCTGGCCGTGGCCCTGCGCAACACCGCGCTCCGGGTCACCCCGTCCCGGCTGGCGACACGAGCGATCCTCCGGCACGCCGACTGGACGCCGCCGCGCCTGGGCTGACCTGCCCCCCTGGGGCCTGCCGACCACGAGCCGGTGCACCGGGGAGACCAGCAGCTGGAGGATTTCGACGTGCGGCACCCGCGGGCGTACGACGGCGGCGACGCACGCCCGCGCTCAGCCGGCGCTCAGCCGGCGCTCCGCATCGCCTCGCCCGACACGACGGACCTGGCGCCGCCGGGCAGGGACAGCAGGGCGGGGCGCATACGGTCCAGGTCGTCCTCGGCGAGGGAACCGAGGCGCCCACGCCGAGGGCGAGGGCCCGGACGCCCGGTGCGTGGACGGCGTAGGCGGCACGCCGCGCAGCCGTCGGGGAAGACCCTCGCCAGGCGGTAGTTACACGTGTAACATCCTGCTGCGCCGACGAGCCCGCGCCCTCGGCGCACTGCCCCGGCCGACGACGGAAGGCCCCGCCATGACCTCGACCGCACCCGCCCAGCTCGACACGGGCTGGCCGCCGCCCCCGTTCCGCGCTCCCAGCCCCTCCGTGAAAGGCGCCGACGGTGTCCGCCGTTTCCACGGGCTGACCTACGCGATCTCGCCGGGCTACCGGCCGCGCCTGCTGGATGTCCATGTACCGCCCGCCGCGGCACCCGTACCGGCAGTCGTGTGGATCCACGGCGGGGGCTGGCTGGAGGGCGACCGGCGCTATCCGCCGCCCACGGTGCCGGTGGAGCTGCTGCACGGGGCCGTCCTCGGGGCCGGTCTGGCGCTGGTCGCCGTCGACTACCGGCACAGCCTGGAGGCGCCCTTCCCCGCCCAGCTCCATGACGTCAAGGCCGCCATCCGGTATGTACGGCAGCACGCCGCGGCCCTCGGCATCGACCCCGAACGGATCGGCGCCTGGGGCGAGTCGGCCGGCGGACACCTCGCCGCACTGGCCGGCCTGGTCCGCGCCGAGACACACGGCGCCGGCCTCGAAGGGATGGAGGGCGTGCGGGAGGGGGACAGCGGGGTGCGGGCCGTCGTCGACTGGTACGGCGTCTCCGACCTCGAGCCGCTCCTGGCCCACCGCATGCCCTCCCTGCCCGGCGAGCCGTCGTACCCGAACCCCGTCCTCACCCTGCTCGGCGGGCCGGAGACCGAACGCCGGGAGCGGGCCCGCGCCGCGAGCCCTGTGACCTACGCGGCGGACGGCGGCGCGCCTCCGTTCCTGCTGATCCACGGCCGCGAGGACCAGGTCGTGCCCTACGGCCAGAGCGAGGTGCTGGCCCGGGTGCTCAGGGGCGCGGGCGGTGATGTCACACTGCGGCCGGTCGAGGGGGCCGACCACATCTTCCTCGGCTCCGCGGAGGTGCCTGCGATCGTGGCGCACAGCGTGGACTTCCTCCACCGCCACCTGACCGCCTGACCTCCGGACGCCGTCAGGTCCTTCCCCGGAGGCAGCTGCCGTCAGGCCGAGTCACGGCGTACCAGCACCGGTTCGACCGCCGGCAGGGGTGCCGCGGTGCCGGTCTCGATCAGGTCGTGCAGCGTCGCGGCCACCTGCTCGGCGGAGGGCGCGTCCAGCCGAATCGTCGTGAGCGCGGGGCGCTGCAGGGCCGCTGTCACGAGGTCGTCGCAGCCTACGACGGCGACGTCACCGGGGACGTCGACGCCCTCGTCCCGCAGCACGGCCAGCAGCACCGCCGCGTACTCGTCGTTGTAGGCGAAGACGCCGTCCAGGCCGCGCTCCGTCCAGCCCTGCGCCAACTCGGCGGCGAACGCGCGCGTGTACTCCATCTCCACCCGGGTCACCGTCGCCGTCGTCCGGGCGGCCACGCTCCGCGCGCCGGCCAGGCGGGGCTCGGCGAAGGCGGAGAGGCCCCGTTCGCGGGGCATGACGACGCCGAGGCGCCGCCGCCCCCGCGCGACGAGGTGTTCGGCCGCGAGCACGCCCACCCGTTGGTCGTCGAACACGACCGTGTGGACGCCCTCGACGGGCCGCGGAGCGAGGGCCATCAGGGCCCGTACACCGGCGCGCCGCAGCACGTCCACGGCGGCCGCGTCCAGGCTCGTGCCGTCCAGCGCCAGGACCGCGCCGGGGCGCAGTTCGGCCCACGCGCGGGCCGCGCTGCCGGGATCGGCGAACCGGCAGGCGTGCAGGACCGTCGTGTAGCCGTACCGCTCCAGCTCCGTGTGCAGGTCGTCGATCCAGCCGCTGACCAGGCGCCCGATGGCGGACACGGCGGCGGGGATCAGCACCAGGTTGTTGCGGCCCGCGCGCAGGGAGCGGGCCGCCGCGTGCGGCACATAGCCGAGGGTGTCCGCGGCGGCGAGGACCTTCGCGCGGGTCGCCTCGCTCACCCGGTGCGCCTGGGTGTTGTTCAGCACGAAGGAAACGGTGGCCCGCGAGACGCCCGCCAGCCGAGCGACATCGGCACTGGTGACGGCCCCGGCCGCTGTCCTCGCCATGGTTCCCTTCCACCGGGTTGTGTGCGCCTTCAGGTTACACGCGTCACATGACGAATCGGCTTCCCTGCCGCGGACCTCTGTTCAACCCCACGACCGGGTGCTACACAAGGACCATCGCCGTCGGTTACTCGTGTAACCCACTTCCGCCCCGGCCGCGTTCTGCCTCTCTTCGCTTCCCCCTCCCCTTCCTCCAGGAGTCGCCATGCCCGTGCCGACCGAAGATCTCCGGCCCGCCGCCGCGCCGGCCGCACCCGAGTCCCGGCAGCGGGGGCTGATGACGCTGCTGCTCGTCGCCAACGCGTCGATGTACGCGGTGTACCTGGGGGTCGGGTCCGTCCTGCTGCCCACGCAGGTCGCCGCGATCGACGCGCACCACAAAGTGGCGCTGCTGGGCCTGATCGGCGGGGTCAGCTCGGTGTTCGCGACCGCCTGCAATCCGGTCGCCGGCGCGCTCTCGGACCGTTCGGGACGCCGCAACCCCTGGGTGCTCGGCGGAGTGCTGGCCTCGCTGGCCGGTCTCGCCTTCCTCGGCAGCGTGCACACGGCGCTGCTGACGGGCATCGGATGGTGCCTGGTCCAGGCGACCATGAACGTCTACCAGGCCGCCGTCACCGCCATCGTGCCCGACCGGATCCCGCCGGCCCGCCGCGGCACGGCTTCCGCCCTGGTGGGCCTCGCCCTGCCGGTGGGCGGCACGCTGGGCGTTCTCATCGCCTCGAGAACCGCCGGCCATCTCTCCTCGGGATACCTGGCACTGGGACTCGTGGCGGCAGCGGCGGCGGTGCTGCTGACGGCGCTGTGCCGGGACGTACCGCGGGACCAGGGTGCCGAACCCGCACCGGCTCTGCCCCGGCGCCGGCGCACGGCCGTCTTCCTGTCGGCGCTGAGCAGCCGTGACTTCCGCTGGGCCTTCATCGGCCGCGCGCTGATGGTGCTGGGCTACTTCTCCGTCGTCGGCTACCAGTTGTACATCCTCGACGACCACATCGCGCTGCCCGGGGGACTGAGCGCGGCGGACGCCATGGCCGTCCTCACTCCGGTGTCGATGGCGGCGATGGCCGTCTCCACGCTGGTCGGCGGCCTGCTGTCGGACCGCTGGAACCGGCGCAAGGTGTTCGTCGGCGTCTCGGCGGCGCTGGCGGGTGTCGTCATGGTGGTGCCCGTGGTCGCGCCGACCTGGCCGGGCATGCTCGTCTTCAGCGCCCTCAACGGGCTGGCGTTCGGCTGCTTCATGGCCGTGGACACCGCCGTCGTCACCCTCGTGCTCCCCCGCGCCGAGGACGCCGCACGCGATCTGGGCGTGCTGAACATCGCCAACGCCGGACCGCAGATCGTGGCGCCGTTCGTCGCCTCGGCCGTGGTCACCGCGCTCGGCGGCTACACCCCGCTGTTCCTGTTCGGCGGCGTGCTGTCGCTGCTCGGCGCGCTCGCCATCCTGCCCATCCGCGGTGTGCGCTGAGCCGCCACCCCGCTCTTTTCAGTTGCCCGCTGAGCCACCATCACGCCCCTGCCAAGGAGTACCCGTGCCTCGCAGACGTCTCCTCCGCGTCTCCCGCTCCTCCCGCCGGCCGCGCTGCTGCTGTGCGCCGGCACCCTGGCCGCCCCCACGGCAACCGCCGCCCCGCCGCCGGGAACGACGTGACGATCGTCGCCCCGCTCACGAACCAGAGCGGAGCCGGTACCCGTATCTCCAGCGCCCCCACGATCGGCGTACGGCACCCGCGGGCGAAGGTGTGGGCGGTCGACGGCTCGCCGGCGGACGCGGTGAACTTCGGCCTCTCCGCCGTGTTCGACCGGCACGCCCCGGACCTGGTGCTGTCCGGGACGAACTTCGGCCCCAACCTCGCGGCCCTGGCCACCCATTCGGGCACGGTGGGCGCCGCGATGACGGCCCTGGAGGACGGCGTACCCTCGATCGCCGTCAGCACCGGCGGCCTGGAGGCGCCCATACCCGACCGGATCCTCAACGCCATGCGGACGGCACGGGCACCGCCCGCGGTGCGGACGCCACCACGCAGAATCCGCACCCCGTGCTCAAGTCCGCCTACGCCGACAACGGCGACGGCACCTGGAAGGCAGCGATGTCGCGTCCGTCGACGCCGGCCGCATCTCGGTCTCGCCGGCCGGGACCAGGGCCGGGTCGGCGCCATGGCCCGGACCCACGAGGACAGTTCGGCCGCCAGCGGCATGTCCGGCCACACCGCGGCAACCACACCGCGCCGGTCACGGCACGCCGCGGCTGACGCGGGGCGGTCTCAGCGAGACGGCGAAAAGGAGTTGTCCGGGCAGCCGCGCTGCCGTCACGATCGGCGCATGACCTCGCTGACCGCCTTCCTGCCGTGGACCGCCGCCGACCGATCGGTGCGTGGTCGACAGCAGCGCGGCCGCCGGAGAAGGCCCACGCCCGTGCACGCATGACCGCGGCGCTGGTCGCGGGGCTTCTCGCGGGCTACGGCATCGCCGTACCGGTGGGAGCCGTCGGGACGTATCTGGTGGCGCTCACCGCCCGGACCTCGTTGCGGATCGGTGCCTGTGCCGCGCTGGGTGTCGCGGCGGCGGACGGCCTGTACGCGCTGATCGCCGTGATCGGAGGTTCCGCGCTGACACACGCCGTCGAGCCGATCGTGCATCCCCTGCGCTGGGTCGCCGGCGCGGTGCTCGTCGTGCTGGCGGTGCGCGGCGCGGCAACGGCGATCGCCCACTACCGTACGCCGCCGACGGCCTCCCGGACCGGCGCGACTCCCCTGCGCCCCGCCCGGGCCTTCCTGGGTCTGTGGGGCGTCACGATGATGAACCCCCTCACCGTGATCTACTTCGCGGCTCTGGTGCTGGGCAGCCAGACCTCGGCGGCACCGGACCACCTCGAACGGGCCCTGTTCGTCCTGGCCGCCTTTACGGCATCGGCCAGTTGGCAACTGCTCCTGGCCGGCGGCGGGGCCTTGCTCGGCCGGCTCCTGACCGGCAGCCGGGGGCGGCTCGTCACGGCCCTGGTGTCCAGCGCCGTGATGACGGCGCTCGCCCTGCGCATGCTCTTCACGCACGGCCACTAGGACCAAGGCCTGCCCCACCTCTCCCTCCTGTCCCTGCATTCGGAGCGGAGGCGATCGCGGAGCACGAGGTGACGTCGGAGCACCGCTCGAGCTGCCGCGCACCCAGGAGTGGCGCCAGGACCGGGGTCAGCCGGTCGCGAAGGTCTTCAGCCGGTCCGGGGCGCCGTTGAAGCGGTCGTGGTCCCCGACGGTCTTGCCGGTGGAGGTGTACTGCCACATCGTGTGGTACGACCAGCCGGCCGGCAGGGTCCCCGGGTCCGAGGCGTAACGGGCGATCCACAGGGGGGTGGTCGCCGCGAAGCCGCTGTAGTTGCCGGTGCAGTCGCTCCACCAGCTGGTCGCCGTGTAGATCATGGCGTTCCGGCCGGTGCGCGACTTGTAGCGGTTCAGGAAGTCGCGGATCCAGGTGACCATGGCGCTCTTGGACTTGCCGAAGCAGGCGGCGCCGTACGGATTCCACTCGATGTCGAGCACGCCGGGCAGGGTCCTGCCGTCCTTGGACCAGCCGCCGCCGTGCGCCAGGAAGTAGTCGGCCTGCGTGGCGCCACTGGTGGTGTCCGGGGTGGCGAAGTGGTAGGCGCCGCGGATCATGCCCGCCTTGTACGCGCCGTTGTACTGCTGGGTGAAGTAGGGGTTGGTGTAGTACGTCCCCTCGGTGGCCTTCGTGTACGCCCACTGTGTGCCGTCCTTCCACAGGGTCGGCCAGTCGACGGCGAGCTGGTGGCTGGCGACATCGACGCCCTCGGGCTGCGAGGTGCGGCCCGCCGGGGGCCGGGCGCCGGTGTCTCCGTCATGGGCGAGGACGCCGATGCCCATATAGGCGCCGCCGCGCACGCGTGCACCCCCGCCGGGTTCGGGCAGGGCCGGGGGGCTGGACAGGAACAGGACAAGGGCGGCCAGGGCCCCGGTGAGGCACAGGCGGGACCGGCCACGGAAAGGGACGATGAGGCTTCGCACGTAATCCATCTGACCCGTGGTCGGGTCGTATCGCACTCCGGGTTCCGCCCCATGAAGCAATCCGCGGCCGGTTTTTGACCCATGCGGGTGGTCCGGTCAGCCTTCGATGCGGTGCTGGGACCAGAAGGAGGTGAGGTCGGTGCTCGTGGCGGCCTGGGCGGCGGCCTTGAACTCGGCCGTGGTCGACACGCCGTACCAGTGCGCGGTCGCGTAGTCCTTCAGCAGCTTGGCCATGGCGGTGTCACCGAGGACGCGGCGCAGGTCGTGCAGCGCGCACTTGCCGTAGCCGTAGACGACGGTGGAATAGCGGGAGGAGTGCGCGTCCCAGTAGGCCATGGAGCCGGTGATCTTCTCGGCGCTGGAGGCCCAGGAGACGCTGCTCCAGCAGTTGGTGCCGGTCTTGCCGAGGGCGAGGTCGGTGGCGTAGTCCGTGAACGCCTCGTCCAGCCAGGGGCCGTTGTACTCGTCGTCGCCGACGATGCCGTACCACCACTGGTGGCCGATCTCGTGGGTGAGGGCGGTGGAGCTGACCACGTCCAGGACGAACCCGGGGTACTCCATGCCGCCGAACCAGTAGTTGTTGTCGAGCACGGCGTCCAGCTCGCCGTAGGGATAGGCGCCGAAACGGGCCGCGTGGGCGTCCACGGCGCTCTTGGCGGTGCTGAGCATGGACTGGGCGCTGGAGGAGCTGATGCCCGAGACCGAGTAGACGTTCACCGCGACGCCGGCCGCCGAGGTGCCGGAGACCTTGGTGAAGGGCCCGGCGGCCCAGGCGAAGTCACGGACCTTCGACGCTGTCGCCGTGGTCACCGTACGGCCGCTGGAACCGGGTGTGTCGGTGGAGGTGCCGGTGGCCGGGACCAGCAGGCCGCTCGGGTGGTCCAGGGTCACCTTGAAGTCGGCGGCCAGGGAGTAGAACGACTCGCCGTTGTCCGTGTACGGGTCGAGGTGCCAGCCGGCGCCGTCGCGGACCGCGAGGACGGGCAGGGCGTTGCCGATGAAGCTGTAGGCGCCGTCGTGGCCGAACCGGTCGGCGCCGCTGGGCACGGTGATGCCCAGGTCGAAGCCGATGGTGGCGCTCTGGCCCTGGGCGAGCGGGGCCGGCAGGTCGATCTTCAGCGCGGTGCAGGCCACGGAGGGGGCCTCCGCGGTGCCGCCGGTGACGCCCGTGACCCGGATCGGCATCGCGTCGCAGGTGCCGTGGTAGTTGTCCCACAGCCTCAGGTAGACCTCGTTGAGCGCGGTGGCGGAGGCGTTGGCGAAGGTCACGCTCTCGTGCCCGGTCCATTCGGTGCCGCTCGTGTCGCTGCTGAGGTTCACGGTGTACGAGGGTGCGGCCGGGGTGCGCGTGGAGTCGCCGGGCGGTGGCGCGCCGCCGCCCGAGGTGTCGAGCGCGATGTCGTCGAGGACGAAGCTCGTCCGGAGGCTGGAGTCCTCGGTCCCGGTGAAGGAGAGCGTGACGGTCTGCCCGGCGTACGCCGACACGTCGACCGACTTCTGGACGTACCCGGTGTTCTCGTCGAGGTTCGAGTAGGTGGCCAGCGTCGTGCTGCCGATCCGGGCGGTGAGCTTGTCGTACGCGACGGAGGAGGTCGTCTCGTCCGTGTCGATGTGCAGCCAGAAGGTGAGGGTGGCCGCGTCGCACCCGGAGGGGATGGTGACGCTCTGGCTGAGGGTGTCGGTATGGGTGCTGCCGACTCCGTCCAGCCAGGCGTAGGAACTGCCACCGTGGGCGGTCTCGCCGGAGCGGCTGGTGATGACGGTGGAGGAGGACGTCGACCAGGGCGATGTCCCGCTCTCGAAGCCGCCGTTGCCGACGACCTGCGCCGGACTGCAGGCGGCGGGTGCCGCGGCCGTGCGGGCCGCGGCGGGCGTGCCGGGGAGCACGAGTGCGGCCACGGCGGCGACGGTGAGCGCACCGGCGCCGAGGGCCTTGTGGGGGGTCGATCTCACACGCTACTCCTTTGCGGAGGCCGGGATTCCCGGCCTGCTCGATGGCCGCCGGTGACTGGGGTACGCCGGGGCGGCCGCTGACGGGGCTTGCGCGATCGCTGCACCGAGAGGTGCGCCGCGCCCTCACGGGGTCAGGGCGCGGACTGCCGAAAGCGTGACAGATTTGACCTGCCCATGCCAGATGAGCGATATGAGTCGATGAGTCGTGTGGATCGAGCGTGTGCAATGGGGTCAGGCGGTGCGCAGCGTCACGAACACCGCCGCCAGCGGCGTGCCCTGCGGGTCCTGCCAGCCGCGCGCCACATGACCGATCGCACCCTCGGGGCACAGCGGCGGGTTCTCGGGCACGGGCGTCAGGACCCGGTGGACCTGCAGGACCGTGCCGTGCGGCGCGGGGATGCGGGTGCCCTCCGCGTCGTCGGCCGGCTCGGGGGTGAAGCCGTCCAGGGTGAAGGGGGCGCCGGCGCAGGAGCGGACCACCTCGGGATCCAGGGCGCCGTCGACGCTCTGGGCGTGTGCCTGGGCCGTGCCCTCCATCAGCGACAGCAACTCGGTGACCAGCACCGGGTCGTGACAGCCGTCGTAGACCCAGCGCGTGCCCAGCACACCGTGCTCGATCGTGCCGACGAGCGCGTGCTCCGCGCCCTGCAGCGGCGCGGCGCGGTAGGTCAACGGGACCAGGTAGGCGGTCGCTTCGGCGGTGGAGGTGGCGGTGTCGGTGGCCACCATGAACTCGATGCCGACCTCGCCCTCCGGATCCTCCAGCCGGAAACCGCCGGACTTGACCGGCACCGGGGCGTCCGGGCCCCCGCGGTACCAGGGACGCGAGGGCAGCCAGTCGGTGAGCAGCTCCAGCTTCGTGGGCTTGAGCGTGGTGTGGTGGATGATGGCCATGCCGTCGGTGTTCCTCCGTTGTGCGGACGTGCTGACCACCGCAGCTTCTCACACCGTTCCCGCTGGTCACCGCCTGTCCCGGTTCAGGCCAGGGCGTCAACTCAACCTGTTCGCGGCCCAGTTGGCATGCCGCTGGGCCGCCCACTGTGGGCGGCCCAGCGATCTCCTGTTGGTGTCCCGGACTCTCTCAGCTGTCCTTTGTCACTTACTCATCGTCCCGCGATTCGTGCTCGTGGTCCGACTTTTTGTGAGCGTGATGCGGCTCCGACGGCTTCGACGGCCGAACGGGCTTCACCGGGTGCTCCGGGTAGGTCGGCTTGACCGGCTGCACCGGCTTCTCCGGATACACCGGCTTCACCGGGTGCTCGGGGTAGGTCGGCTTGACCGGGTGCACCGGCTTCTCCGGGTACACCGGCTTCACCGGATGTTCCGGGTAGGTCGGCTTGACCGGCTGTACCGGCTTCTCCGGGTACACCGGCTTGACCGGCCGCTGCGGCAACTCAGGCTTCACCGGGTAAACCGGCTTCACCGGCAGCTCAGGCTTCACCGGATACACCGGCTTGACCGGCCGCTGCGGCAACTCAGGCTTCACCGGATACACCGGCTTCACCGGCAGCTCAGGCTTCACCGGATACACCGGCTTCACCGG
>NZ_JBEPBF010000099.1:14248-38691 GCF_040298985.1 Streptomyces sp. NPDC001093
CGGCAACTCAGGCTTCACCGGATACACCGGCTTCACCGGCAACTCAGGCTTCACCGGATACACCGGCTTCACCGGCAACTCAGGCTTCACCGGATACACCGGCTTCACCGGCAACTCAGGCTTCACCGGATACACCGGCTTCACGGGCTGCACGGGCTTCTCCGGATACACCGGCTTCACCGGCAACTCAGGCTTCACCGGCAGCTCAGGCTTCACCGGCAGCTCAGGCTTCACCGGATACACCGGCTTGACCGGCCGCTGCGGATACTCAGGCCTCACCGGCTTCACCGGATACTCAGGCTTCACCGGCCGCTGCGGCAACTCGGGCTTCACCGGGTGAACAGGCTTCTCCGGATAGACCGGCTTCACCGGGTGAACAGGCCGCTCCGGAAAGACCGGCTTCACCGGGTGTACGGGCTTCTCGGGATGACTCGGATAGACCGACTTGACCGGAGACTCCGGCCTCTCGGGATGAAGCGGGTAGTCGAGCCCCTTCGGGTAGGGAGGTTGCGGGGTGGTGTGATCATGCGCATAGGCGGCACACGGGTTCGCGAGCGCGCCTGCAGTGAGCGCGGCGATGGTGGCAGCTGACGCCAGAACGGATCGCCGTCGCGGCGATGTCGTCATTCTCTCCACTCTCCTCGACTTGGGTCAGAGCTTGATGACGTCGGGTCAGTCCTGATGGGTCGTTAGTGGAATGATCTGGAAATCGAGGCCGGAAATAACGCTGATACGATCAGAAGCCACCGGATGGTGTAGCGCGCAGCACTCGGCTGCCTGCGCCCCAAGCAGGCACGCCGCGCCGAGTACTGCCGCAGCAATCACGACGAACTTGCAGGTCGCGCGCACGACACCAGTCAGCCCGAGGGCGCGCTCGACTGACGGATCATCAACTCGGACACGTGGCCGCCGCACCGAAAGCGAGAGCTGACATGCCATCAGGCGAGCAGTGCTCGGCGAACTCATCGCCACTACGCCACTCGGCGGCACCCTCGCCTGGTTGCGGATCCCGTCCCGCCCGGAAGCCGGCGCAGGTGCCTCCACGCGCCTGAACTCGTTGCTTCCCGCTTCTGGTCCGCGCGACCTACCGGACGGTATACAGACTCAGTCGAACGCGCGAGGGCCGCTCTCCGGTGCCGGCACCGTGCGATGAACCGGTCTCAGGGGGAGGATCCATGGCGAACGGCACACGTGCGGCGGGCGGGGCGAGAGGCCGGCGGGGAGCCGCCGTACTGGGGGCGGCGGTGGGCGGTTGCGTCCTCGTCGCGGCCGCCACGGCACCGGCCTCCGCGCACACCACGGAACACGGACACGGCATCGACTACGTCGCTCTCGGCGACTCCTACACCTCGGGCCCCGGAATCCCGCAGCAGGTGGACGCCAACTGCGCCCGGTCCGACCGCAATTACCCCTCGCTGGTGGCGGACGGGCGTCAGGTGAGCACCTTCAAGGACGTCAGCTGCGCCGGCGCGACGACCGCCGAGATGTGGCAGGCGCAGGGCACCAACGCGCCCCAGCTCGACGCCGTCCGACGTGGCACGGACCTGGTGACGGTGCAGATCGGCGGCAACGACGTCGGCTTCGGCCCGATCATCAACACCTGCGCCCACCTGGCCGCCCAGGACCCGACGGGCAACCCCTGCGAGCGCTCGTACAAGGCGTCCGGCTACGACCAGCTGGCCCTCGCGATCGTACAGGCCGCGCCGAAGGTCGACCGGGTGCTGCGGGCCGTGCACGCGAGGGCGCCGCACGCGCGCGTGGTCGTCGTCGGTTATCCGGACCTGCTGCCCGACGACGGCAGTGGCTGCTTCCCGCAGGTGCCGTTCGCGCAGAAGGACTTCCCCTACCTCCGGGACACCGAGAAGCGGCTGAACCTGATGCTGCGCGTGGTGGCCGCGGTGAACCGGGCCGAGTACGTGGACACCTACGGCCCCACAGTCGGCCACGACATGTGCAGGGCGCCCGCGGACCGCTGGATCGAACCGCTCCAGCCGGCCGCGCCGGCCGCCCCGGCGCACCCCAACGCCACAGGTGAGGAAGCCATGGCGCAGGCGGTGCTGGACAGACTGGAACAGGGACGCGGCCGCGGCTGATTCGGCCGGGCGGCCTCCGTGACCGGGGGAACTCCGTGGCCGGGCCCGACTCCGCGGCCCGGCCCGGTCTCCTGACAGCAGTGGAACCCATGTCAGGAGACCTGACCGCGTCGGGCCGCCGGACTCCTGACCGCGGCGGAACTCGCAGCAGGACCGAGCCCGTGCCGCGCCGTGCCGCCCCTTCCTCAGCCGCCGAGCGCGCCCAGCACCACCGCCTGGGCCTCCTGCTGCACCCGGGCGAGGTGGTCCGGGCCCAGGAAGGACTCGGCGTAGACCTTGTAGACGTCCTCCGTGCCCGAAGGGCGGGCCGCGAACCAGGCATTGTCCGTGGTCACCTTGATGCCTCCGATCGCGGCGCCGTTTCCGGGCGCCTCGGTGAGGACGGCCGTGACGGCTTCGCCGGCGAGCGTGTCGGCGGACACCTGGGCCGGTGACAACGTGCCGAGCAGCGCCTTCTGTTCGCGGGTCGCGGGCGCGTCGATGCGGGCGTACGCGGGTTCGCCGAAGCGGGCCGTCAGGTCGGCGTAGTGCTCCGAAGGGGTCCGGTCCGTGACGGCCGTGATCTCGGATGCGAGCAGGGCCAGGATGATGCCGTCCTTGTCGGTGGTCCACACTGAGCCGTCGCGACGCAGGAAGGAGGCGCCGGCGGACTCCTCGCCGCCGAACCCGATGGCACCGTCGACCAGTCCGTCCACGAACCACTTGAACCCGACCGGAACCTCGACCAGTTGGCGGCCGAGGTCTGCGGCGACCCGGTCGATCATCGTGGAGGAGACCAGCGTCTTGCCGATGCCGGCGCCGGCGGGCCACTGGTCACGGTGGCGGTACAGGTAGGAGATGGCGACCGCGAGGTAGTGGTTGGGGTTCATCAGGCCGGCGTCCGGGGTGACGATGCCGTGCCGGTCGGCGTCGGCGTCGTTGCCGGTGGCGATGCGGAACCGGTCGCGCTGCTCGATGAGAGAGGCCATGGCGTACGGCGAGGAGCAGTCCATGCGGATCTGGCCGTCCCAGTCCAGCGTCATGAACCGCCAGGTGGGATCGGTGTGCGGGTTGACCACGGTGAGGTCGATGCCGTGCTGTTCGGCGATGCGTCCCCAGTAGGCGACGGAGGCTCCGCCGAGCGGGTCGGCGCCGATGCGCACGCCGGCCGCGCGGACGGCGGCCAGGTCCAGCACGCCCGGCAGATCGCCGACGTAGGCGCCGAGGAAGTCGTACCGCCCGGTCGTCTCGGCGGCGAGCGCCCGCGCGTACGGCATCCGGCGTACGTCCTTCAGGCCGCCGGTGATGATCTCGTTGGCCCGGTCCTGGATCCAGGAGGTGGCGTCGGAGGCCGCTGGGCCGCCGCTCGGGGGGTTGTACTTGAAGCCGCCGTCGCCCGGCGGGTTGTGGGAGGGGGTGACGACCACGCCGTCGGCGAGGCCGGAGGCGCGGCCCCGGTTGTGGGTGAGGATCGCGTGCGAGACGGCGGGAGTGGGCGTGTAGCCGTCGGCGCTGTCGATGAGCACGGTGACGCCGTTCGCCGCGAACACCTCCAGTGCGGTCACCCTCGCGGGCTCGGACAGGGCGTGGGTGTCGGCGCCGAGGAACAGGGGACCGTCGGTGCCCTGGGCCGTGCGGTACTCGCAGATGGCCTGGCTGGTGGCGGCGATGTGGTCCTCGTTGAAGGCGGTCGCCAGGGACGAGCCCCGGTGCCCGGAGGTG
Organism: Streptomyces sp. NPDC001093; assembly: GCF_040298985.1. Lineage (NCBI taxonomy): Bacteria > Bacillati > Actinomycetota > Actinomycetes > Kitasatosporales > Streptomycetaceae > Streptomyces > Streptomyces sp. NPDC001093. The sequence continues at coordinate 18,043 of NZ_JBEPBF010000099.1, forward strand.
CCGAACGCCACCCGCTGCGCCGGGTCGGCGGGGTCCGGGTGCAGTGCGTAGTACGCCGTGACCAGCCGGGCCACGTCGACAAGGTCCTCGGGACCGGCCGGCCGGCCGGCTCGCTCGTGCGGCATGAGTCCTGTCCTCCGCGTCGTCGGATCGGTCGCTCACCGCCCATCTTTGCTCGTCAGGGCCCTGACATGCGAGTGCGCCCCGCCTTATGATCCGGTCCTTCGATCTTCGCGCTGCCCTGCCGCATGTGCTGGGCGCCCTCACAGACGGGTCTTCCACCGTGACCGGTTCCGCCGCCAAGGCTCCTTGGTTCCTCGCGCGTTGCGCCCAGTTCGCCGTGCCGGCGGCGGCCGGTGGCGAACTCGTCCGGGCGCTGACGGTCCGCGCTCATCTGCTGCATCCGTCGACGACCACCGCCTCCGATACCGGCCGGGTGTCAATGATCTTCGTGAACGTGATGACGGCGGCGATCGTGCTGTTCCTCCTCTGGTTCGCCCGCTGCCGGCGCAACGCCGAGCTGCTCTCGCCCGGCAGGGTCCCCGGTTCCGTCACCTGGGCCGTTCTGGCCTGGCTGATACCGGTGTTCAATCTCTGGGTGCCCCGCGGACTCGTGCAGGACGTCCACCGCGCGAGCGCGCCCGACGGCGCGGACGCGGGCCGGGGAGACCTCCTCGTGAACGTGTGGTGGGCGGCCTGGGTCGGGCACGCGGCGCTGTCCCTGACCGCCGCGAACCTGGACGGCGGCACCTCGCTGCCCCTCCTGGTGGCGGCGGAAGGCCTCGACCTGCTGGCCGCCGCCCTGGCGACCGTCGTGATCCAGCGCATCACGGTGCGGCAGGCCGCCGGGCTCGGCGCGGGGCCTCAGGTGCCCATACCCGTCGACCTGCCGCACGCCTTGTGACACCCGCGCGTCAGCCGATGTGGTAACTGTCCCCGTACACCTTCCAGTCGAGCGGGGTGTCGAGGTCGAGGTTGCCCTTGCGCAGGAAGACCCGCTGCTCGGTGTCGACACGACTGGTGTCGCTGTGCGCCTCCTCCTGCTTCATGGCCCACACCCGGGCGTCGAGGAAGGCGTTGAGGTACGTCTTCTCGTCGCCGCCCTGCGCCGGCGGCTTGGCGCTGCGCAGGGCGCGCTTGCGGATGTTGCGGAAGCTGGTCGGGTCGTCGCCGTCGCCGTGCATGACGATGGCGTCGTAGTAGCAGAACTGGCCCAGGGTGCGCAGGCCGTCGGCCTTGCCCTGGGCGACCGCGGGGTTGAAGTAGACGCGGTCGCGCTCGTCGTTCTGGCACTGCTGGAACACGGCGTCCTGGGCGGCCTTGCGCCAGTCCTTGGGGAAGTTCGGGTCCAGGCCCTGGTGGGAGTCGGAGCCGTTGACCTTGCGCAGCGCGGGCAGGTACTTGGCGAGGACGTTGCCGGGCTCACGGTCGGCGTAGAGCTGGACCAGGTCGAGCATGTCGCCGGTGCCGGAACAGAAGCCGATGATGCCGGCGGTGTAGCCGCGGCCGTCGCCGATGTCCTCTATGTACTTGTACTGGGCCTTCCAGTCGAGCGAGGAGTTCTCCGCGCTCGACACCAGTTCCATGGCGATCTCCTTCTTCGCCGGGTCGTCGAGGCCCGACGACGACGCCGCGGGTGCGGCGGTCGCGCGCTGGGACGCGAGCAGGGCGCCGGAGGCGACGGTGGCGCCGAGCAGGGCGACGACGGTCCGGCGGGATAGGGGCGCGGGGGCTGCGGTCTCGCGGTCTGTGTTCACCACAGGGCTCCAAGCGGGAGTGGGGGGTGGGTGGTTGGTCCGTGCTGGGCCGTAGCAGATTCTGGTAGGAAAGTTTCCTATCAAATGCAGCGGAGCTCGGTAACCAGGCTCGCGAGAAGTTCGTAGGATCGAACGAGGACTCTGACGGGAGGGGCGTGCCTCAGGTGTGCCGCACGCCGTCCTGTTGCTGCACGTAGTCGTACAACTGCCGTGACATGGTGATCAGTTCACGCTGCTCCTCCCGCGAACCGACCATCGGCCGCGAACCCTTGAGCGGCACCTGGGCGCTCTCGGGCAGGAACTTCACCGTCAGCAGTCCGATGACCCCGGCCAGCATCAGGTAGTAGGCCGGCATCAGGTCGTCACCGGTGGCCGTGACCAGCGCGGCGGTCACCAGCGGGGTGGTGCCGCCGAAGGCGGAGACGGCGACGTTGAAGCCGATGCCCATCGCGGCGTAGCGGACGGCGGTCGGGAACAGGGCGGGCAGCGTCGCCGCGCTCGGTGCGGCGAAACAGGCCAGCAGAGTGGCCAGCAGCAGGACACCGAGGATCGGCGGCCAGGTGCCGTGCTCCTTGATCAGCCGGAACGCGGGCACCGCCAGCACGATCATCGCGGCGGCCGCGACGGCGTAGACCGGCCGCCGGCCGACGCGGTCGCTGAGCCGGCCGAGGAAGGTGATCAGCACCACGATCCACAGCATGCCGACGAGCACCAGGACGTCGGCGGAGCCGCTGGTACGGTGCAGGACCTCGGTCTGATAGGTCGGCAGATAGCCGGTGACCATGTAGTTGGTGACGTTGTACAGCAGCACCAGGCCCATGCAGACGAGCAGTTCCCCCCAGTGGTTGCGGACGATGTCCTTGAACTCGCTGCGCGCCGATTCCTGCACCAGGGCCTTCTCGTGTTCGTCCAGCTGCTGCTGGAAGGCCGGGGACTCCTCCAGCTTGAGCCGCATGTAGAGACCGATCACACCGAGCGGTCCGGCGATCAGGAACGGGACGCGCCAGCCCCAGGACAGCATCTGAGCGTCCGTCAGGGCCAGATTGAGCACGGTGACGAGGGCCGAGCCGAGGGCGTAGCCGACGAAGGTGCCGAAGTCGAGCCAGCTGGAGAGGAATCCGCGCCTGCGGTCCGGCGAGTACTCGGAGACGAAGGTGGTCGCGCCGCCGTACTCCCCGCCGGTGGAGAAGCCCTGCACCATACGGGCCAGCAGGAGCAGCACGGGTGCGGCGATGCCGATCGTGCCGTAGCCGGGGATGACACCGATGGCGAAGGTGCCGACCGCCATCATGATCATGGTGGTGGCGAGCACCTTCTGCCGGCCGATCCGGTCGCCGAGCGGTCCGAAGACCAGGCCGCCGAGCGGCCGGACGACGAAGGCGGCGGCGAAGGTGGCGAAGGAGGAGATGACCTGCGCGGCCGGGGAGGCGCCGGGGAAGAACACCTTGCCGAGGGTGGCGGCGAGGTAGCTGTAGACACCGAAGTCGAACCACTCCATGCAGTTCCCGAGCGCGGAGGCACCCACGGCGCGCCGGAGCAGCGGTGGCTCGACGACCTCGACGTCGCCCCTGCCGAACGCCCGCCGGTTGCGGCGAAGCCTGCGGGTCAGCTCCTCGCGGACCTGGAGGGGCAGCCGTGCCACGGCCTGCGGCGCCCGCGGGCCACCTCGGCTCTCCCGCCGACCCCGCGCACCGGCACCGCTCACGAGCGCCTCCTTCCGCCGCCCACCGATCACCGCCTGCCCCCATGGCCGATTCAGAAACGGAACCGCTCAATCCCATCCGGTACGGCGGTTGGACTTGCGCGGCGCGCGGACGCAGGGTGGACGAGCCCGTCCGCACACGGAGGGGCGACCCGAACAGCACCACCCGGAGAGGACCCGATGACCCACGTCGCGGACCCCGCACGCTACGACGGCACCATGCGCTACCGGCGCACCGGCCGATCGGGGCTGGACCTGCCCGTCCTGTCCCTGGGCTACTGGCACAACTTCGGCGACGACCGCCCCTTCGAGACCCAGCGCGAGATCGCCCTGCGCGCCTTCGACCTGGGGATCACGCACCACGACCTGGCCAACAACTACGGCCCGCCGTACGGCGCCGCCGAGCTGAACTTCGGCCGGCTGCTGAAGCGGGACCTCGCGCCGTACCGCGACGAGCTGGTGATCTCCACCAAGGCCGGCTGGGACATGTGGCCCGGTCCCTACGGGCAGGGCGGCGGCTCCCGGAAGTACGTGCTGGCCTCGCTGGACCAGTCGCTGCGCCGGATGGGCGTGGACTACGTGGACATCTTCTACTCCCACCGGCTGGACGCGACCACGCCGCTGGAGGAGACGATGGGGGCGCTCGACACCGCCGTACGCCAGGGCAAGGCGCTGTACGTCGGCATCTCCTCCTACGACGCCGAGCGCACCCGGCAGGCGGCGGCGATCCTGCGGGAGCTGGGCACCCCGCTGCTGATCCACCAGCCGTCGTACAGCATGCTCAACCGCTGGATCGAGACGGACGGCCTGCTGGACGTGGCCGAGGAGGAGGGCTTCGGGGTCATCGGCTTCACCGCCCTCGCCCAGGGCCTGCTCACCGGCCGCTACCTGGACGGTGTGCCGAACGACTCGCGGGCGGCGCGCGGCACCTCCTTCGACGCCTCCTGGCTGACGGACGACATGCTGCGGCGGCTGCGCGCCCTGAACGACATCGCGGCCCGCCGCGGACAGTCGCTGGCGCAGCTCGCGCTGGCCTGGGCGCTGCGCGACGACCGGGTGACGTCGCTCGTCATCGGGGCCTCGCGCACCGAGCAGCTGGAGCAGAACGTCGCCGCGCTGGAGAACCTCCGGTTCGACGCCGGGGAACTGGCCGAGATCGACAAGTACGCGACCGACGGCGGCGTGGACCTGTGGCGTGAGGCGCGGCTGGGCCAGTTGGGGTGAGCGGGCCCGGCGGTCCCGGGCCAGAGATAGGCATTCTGTGACATTCGCCACAGACATCGGGAATAAAGCGGACATAATGGATGTCGTAAGGACAGCGTTGTCAACGTGGACTGCAGCGCCCTCAGGTTCACTCGCGACTTCCAAGGAGCCGCTCGCCTATGGCACCCGGAGCCCACCGCAGCACCCTCCTGCCTCCCCGTCCCGACCTGAACCTCGCCCGCGACTGCGAGGTGTGCCTCGGCTGGGGCACCGTCGTCACGCGCGAGGGGGACCACGAACTGTGCCACATGTGCCAGGGCGTCCCCGACGAGGGCACCGTCCGCTAGCGTCCCCGCTCCCTGCCCAGCGGCAGGTCGTACGGCGGGTCGGCGAGGGCCGGCCCGCCCCCCGACCGGCCGCTCAGCCGGCCCCGGCAGCCTGCCGGTGCAGGTGCTCCAGGGCGTCCTGAACCACGGTGCGCCGGTACCAGGACCGCCACATGGCGAGGTCACGGGCCAAGCCGTCGAGACCGGCCTCCTGACCGGGGTGCAGCCACGCGCCGGGGTCGACGCGGTGCAGCGTGATCACTCCGTGGCAGTCGCCGGCGTCCGTCGTCATCGGCACGCTGTGCAGCGCTCGGCTGCCCACCGCGAGCGCCGCCCGGCCCACCGGATGACCGGCCAGTTCCGGCTCCGCGGCCACGTCCGCCACGGTCACCGGCCGGCCGGCGATCTGCGCCCGCGCACACACCGCGGGCGGTCCGGCCACCAGCGCGAGACAGTCACGGTAGGCCGCGTCCAGCCCGTGATGAGCCTCGAGTACGAGCGCCTCGTCCTGCACCTTGTCGGTCAGATGGATCTCGGCCGCGTCGGCGTCCGCCAGCGTCACCGCCGCGTACAGGGCCGCCCTCAGCACCTGCCGCCCGTCCCGCGGGTCCACGGCGTCGGCCTGCGGGAACCCGAGGGCGGGTGGCGGGGTGTGCCGGCGCCCGGGGAACCACTCCCGTTCCGTCAGCGGCGGCGGTGCGGTCACCACGGCCGAGGCCACCACCCGCAGCGGCACGTTGTGGTGCTGGGAGGCCGCGCGCAGCAGGGCGAAGGCGTCAGCGGGTCCGGGCAGCGAGTACCGGGCGATCAGGATGCCCTGGGCAATGCCGATGATCCCGCTGGTGCGGGCCTTGGCCCGCAGGCCGAAGACCTCACCGGGGACGTCCGCGGACGGGTACGCCCGGCTCGCACGCACACTGCTCAGGGTGGCGAGGGCGCCCTCGAGACTCGGGTACAGGCGGATGCCCGGCAGCGGTGTCGTCGTGAGCAGCCGGTGTACCTGAGGGGTGGCCCCGGTGACCAGGACGGGTCCGGCGGCGCGGTGCCGGGTGTGGAGGTCGAGGGCGTGCACCGCCGTGCTGCTCACCTCCCGCACACCGGACATGTCCAGGACGAGCCGCAGGCCCCGCTCGTCGGCCCGCCGCAGCCGCAGGTCCAGTTCGCGTCCGAGCACTCCGGCGCCGCGGGCGTCGAGAGTTCCCGTCAGTCGGAGCACCACCGCCTGCTCGGTCACCGGCTGCACGGTGACCGTGGCCTCTACCGTCACAGAGCCTCACCCACCGACATCGGCTGGCAGCCCCTCACCGCTTCCTGAACGCTGCTTCCTCCACCCTGTTCCCTCCCGCGACGAAAAGGCAAGCAGCCCATCCGGCAGGCCGACGCCTCGCCCCGGCCGGGTGGCGCGTGCACGGTTGTGTGCACCTGTGCCGTCGACGCACACTGGAATGGAGACCACGGCCTGTGGTCGATGGTCCGGGGCTCCTCTGGTTCGGAACAGTGCTGGGGGAGCTTCGACGTACCCCGGTCTCCACGGCTCCGGGTGTGCTCCCGCCGCGACTTCTAGGGCGAGGTACGCGTGGGCCGGGCCCGCGCCGAGTGGTCCGCCCCCGCCTGCGGGGTGTCGTCGTCGGCGCGCACGTGGCCGCCGCGCAGGGCGGAGGCGAGCGCGGAGACCAGGGCCATGCCCGCGGCGACGCCGAAGACGATGGTCAGGCCGTGGTGGAAGGGCCCGGAGACCAGTTCCGGAAAGAAGGTGTGGCCGGTCAGGGTGGCCCGTTGGGCGGCGGTCAGACGGTCCAGGGTGCCGCCGCCGAGCAGATGGCCGACCGGGTTGTCGCCGAGGAAGGTGGCGAACAGGGTGCTGACGGGGGGCAGCGAGGCCACCTGGTGTGCGGTCGAGGCGGGCACGCCGTGCGCCTGGAGTCCGCTGCCGAGCGTCCTCGGCAGGGTGCTCGCGAGGCCGGAGACCATCAGCGAGAAGAAGACGCCGATGGACAGGGCCGTACCGGAGTTCTGGAAGGTGGAGCGCATCCCGGAGGCCACGCCCCGGTGACGGGCGGGCACGCTGCCCATGATGGAGGAGGTGTTGGGCGAGGAGAACATGCCCTGGCCGAGGCCGTTGAGCAGGAGCAGCATCGCGAAGACGCCGTAGTCGAAGTCCACGGGGAGGGCCAGCAGACCGAGGAAGGAACCGGCGACGACGACCAGTCCCGCGGTGGAGAAGAAGCGGGCGCCGAAGCGGTCGGACAGGTAGCCGGAGACGGGGCCGGCGACCAGGAAGCCGAGGGTGAGCGGCAGCATGAAGATGCCGGCCCACAGCGGGGTGTCCTCGAAGTCGTAGCCGCGCAGCGGCAGCCAGATGCCCTGCAGCCAGATGATCAGCATGAACTGCAGTCCGCCGCGGGCGATCGCGGTGAGCAGGGCGGCCAGGTTGCCCGCGGCGAACGCACGTACACGGAACAGCGACAGCCGGAACATGGGCTCGGCGGCCCGCGTCTCGACGCGGGCGAACACCAGCAGCAGGAGCACACCGCCGATCAGGCCGGCCAGCACCCAGGGGTTGGTCCAGCCCGTGGAGTGGCCGCCGTAGGGCTGGATGCCGTAGGTGATGCCCGCGAGCAGGATGCCCGCGCCGGAGGCGAAGGTGAGGTTGCCGAGCCAGTCGATCCGGCCGCGTGCGCCGGCCGAGGTCTCGCGCAGGCTCAGGTACGACCAGACGGTGCCGGTGACGCTGACCGGGACGCTCACCCAGAACACCGCCCGCCAGTCGACCGCGGCCAGCAGGCCGCCGGCGAGCAGGCCGAGGAACTGCCCGGCGAGCGCGGTGATCTGGTTGATGCCGAGGGCCATGCCGCGCTGCCGGGCCGGGAAGGCGTCGGTGAGGATGGCGGCCGAGTTGGCGGTGAGCATGGACCCGCCGAAGGCCTGCACGATCCGCCACAGGATCAGCCACAGAGCGCCCGCGCCGGCCCGGAACGGGTCGAGGGACAGGGCGACGGAGGCGCAGGCGAAGACCAGGAAGCCCAGGTTGTAGATGCGGACCCGGCCGAACATGTCGCCGAGCCGGCCGAGCACGACCACCAGGACGGCCGACACCAGCAGATAGCCGAGGATCATCCACAGCAGGTAGCCGATGTTGCCGGCCGCGAGCGGGTCCAGGCCGATGCCGCGGAAGATGGCCGGCAGCGAGATGATCACGATGGAGGCGTCCATCGTGGCGATCAGGACACCGAGGGTGGTGTTGGAGAGCGCGACCCACTTGTAGCCGGGGCCCGGCGCCGTCTCCCTGAGGCGGGCCGAGCGGGCGAGGAGCCGGCCGCGTATGCCCGCGGCGGGCGTACGGCCGGTCACAGTCGTTCCGCCAGCCGGTCGAGCAGGGGCAGGACGTCGTCCAGGGCCTGCCGCTCCTGCGGGGTCAACTCCTCGAGAGCGCGGGCGAGCCGGGCCACGGACTCGGAGCGGCGCTGCTCCAGCATGGTCCGCCCGTCGTCCGTGATCGAGACGATGGCCCGGCGGCCGTCGGCCGTGTCGGGGGTACGGCTCACCAGTCCGCGTTGTTCGAGCCCGGCGAGGGTGCTGGCCATCGCCTGCGGCCGGACGCGTTCCAGTTCGGCGAGGGAGCCGGGCGAATCCGGACCGGTGCGGGCCAGCCGGGCCAGCACCGAGACGCCGGACAACGTCACGTCGCCGACCGCGTGCGCCTGGCGCAGTCGGCGGACGATCCGGCCCATGGCCAGCCGCAGTGCGGCGGCGAGTGCAACCGTGTCCACAATTACTAACGATAGGTTTATCAGTCTGGGCTGTTCAACCAAAGGTAAGTAATCAGGCTCCCGGCGAGCCGCGTTCAGGCACCGACCCGTCCGTGGCCTGCGACCTGGGAATCGTGGGCAACCGAAGGAATCGCGGCATACGTGCCCTTGATCGACGGTCCAGCGGGTATCCGCGCAGAGGACGGGACGTTCCCGTATGCACAGGAAGGGCCTCTGGCGCCGGACGAAAAGGGCAACGACGTATGGACATCCCGCCCGGGACGCACACGAGGACGCGGGCCCGTCCCGCGCTCCTGCGCTGCAGCCGCACCTGGGACGACGCGGTGGCCGCCATCGGCGATGCCCGGGACGCCGTCGCCGCGCTGCTTGCCGAGGTGCGACCCGCACCCCCGAGACGCGCGGTGCAGGACGCCCGGCTCGTCACCAGCGAACTCGTCACCAACGTGGCCAAGCACGCCCCCGGCCCGTGCACACTCAGCCTGGAAGTGCTGCCCGGCGCCGGCGCCCTGCACATCACGGTGTCGGACACCTCCCCCGACCCGCCCCTGCGGCGCCCTCCCGATCCCCGCCGGGTCGGCGGGCACGGGCTGCACCTCGTCGCGATGCTCTCCCGCGCCCTCGAGGTGACCTGGCTGCCCCACGGCAAGCGGGTCAGCGCCACCGTGCCGCTCACCACCGAGGAGCAGTGAGCGTCCGGGGCGGCATCGTTGCCTGCCGGGACCCGAGTCACAGGCCGTTCCAGGTCCCAGGCCCGCTGCCGGGCCGCGACGGCCCAGGGACACGACACGTTCACCACGCACGCCTCCTCGCCCCGCACACCGTCCGCGGCACCGGGTAGCCCCCGCGCCGGTGCGGCGAACGAGCCCGGCCGCCGTTTCGGGCGCGCGGAGCCGGGGCACCCGTGCCAGGCTCGAGACAGGGCACCGAGAGTGAGGGGCCCAGCACGGTCGGAAGCCCCTGCTGTCCCGCACGGTCGCCTGGCGCTGCTTCCACCCGTACCGGCTGCGCACAGCCCTGAGCCGCTGGTACTCCGGCAAGGACGTGGAGATGCCGGCCCACCGGTCCGAGGGGCGAGCCGTCATGAGCGAGGAGGTACGGCGATGAGGGACCGCGAGGAGGTCCGCGGACATCTGTGGTACGGCCCGCAGCCGGACGTGGCCGGGGACTCCGGCTACCCGGGCGCCCCGCCGAGGATGGGCTTCTTCACCGACACCTCGGTGTGCATCGGCTGCAAGGCGTGCGAGGTGGCGTGCAAGGAATGGAACGCCATCCCGGAGGACGGTCTCGTCTGGACCGGCATGTCGTACGACAACACCCAGGGCCTGGGCGCCGACACCTGGCGGCATGTTGCCTTCGTCGAGCAGCGCAAGCCGCTCGGCGGGCAGGAACCCGGGGTCGCGCACGAGGACGTCGACGTGTTCGCCGCCGCGGCCCGCCTCGGGACCGACGCCTCCTCCCCCGGCCCCGGTGCCACCACTCCCCCGCCCGGGCAGGCCTCCGAGGGCGCGCCCGCCGGGCAGATCTCCCCCCTCACGCCGGACGGCCGTACCGAGTTGCGCTGGCTGATGTCCTCCGACGTGTGCAAGCACTGCACGCACGCCGCCTGCCTGGACGTGTGTCCCACCGGGGCGCTGTTCCGCACCGAGTTCGGCACGGTCGTCGTCCAGCAGGACATCTGCAACGGCTGCGGCTACTGCGTGCCCGCCTGCCCCTACGGCGTCATCGACCAGCGCGAGGGCGACGGCCGGGTGTGGAAGTGCACGCTGTGCTACGACCGGCTCGGTACCGGCATGGAGCCCGCCTGCGCCAAGTCCTGCCCCACGGACTCCATCCAGTTCGGCCCGCTGGAGGAGCTGCGGGAGCGGGCGCAGGCCCGGGTGGCGCAGCTGCACGCGGCCGGCGTGCCCGACGCACGGCTGTACGGCGAGAGCCCGGACGACGGCGTCGGCGGCGACGGCGCGTTCTTCCTGCTGCTGGACGAGCCGGAGGTCTACGGCCTCCCGCCCGACCCGGTGGTCACCACCCGGGACCTCCCCGCCATGTGGCGGCACGCGGCGCTGGCCGCCGGCTCGCTGGTGGCCCTGGCCCTGGGCAGCTTCGCGAGGGGGCCCCGATGAGCGAGTCGGACGTCACCCGGGACGGCGTGCGGGGCGTACGGCCCGGCAGGCAGGCGCCGACGGGCGCGGGCGGGAGCGGGGGACGCCGGCGACGTCGGCGGGGGCGGGGCGAGCAGCCGATGGTTCCGGACGCCGCGTTCTCCTCGTACTACGGCAAACCCGTGCTGAAAAAGCCGACGTGGAAGCCGCTGGACATCGCCGGTTACCTGTATCTCGGCGGTCTGGCCGGGGCGTCCTCGCTGCTCGCGGCCGGGGCCCAGGTCACCGGCCGTCCGGGGCTCGCGGCTACCGCGAAGCTCGGGGCGGCCGGCGCCATCTCCCTGTCGCTGGCCGCGCTCGTCCACGACCTGGGCAGGCCGGCCCGGTTCCTGAACATGCTGCGCGTCCTCAAGCCCACGTCCCCCATGAGCGTGGGCTCGTGGCTGCTGGCGGGGTACGCGCCGCTGACGCTGACCGCCGCGGTGACCCAGGTGGCGGGCCGGTACCGGCTGCTGGGCTCGGCCGCCACCGCGGCGGCCGCCGTCCTCGGCCCGGCCGTGGCCACGTACACGGCGGTGCTGCTCTCGGACACGGCGGTGCCGTCCTGGCACGAGGGCCACCGCGAGCTGCCGTTCGTCTTCGCGGGCTCGGCCGCCACCGCGGCCTCCGGCCTGGCGCTGGCCGCGGCCCCGGCCGACCAGACGGGGCCGGCCCGCCGGCTGGCCGTACTCGGGGCGGCTCTGGAACTGGGCGCGTTCCAGGCGATGAAGCGGCGCATGGGCCTGACCGCGGAGCCCTTCGAGCAGGGCAGGCCGCACCTGCTGCTGCGGGCGGCGGAGGCGCTGACGGCGGGTGGCGCGGCCCTCGCCCTGTGCTGCGGGCGGGACCGGCGCCTGGCGCCGGCGGCCGGAGCGGCGCTGCTCACCGGCTCGGCCGCCCTGCGCTTCGGCGTGTTCCACGCCGGGGTTGCCTCCGCGGAGGATCCGAAGTACACCGTCGTACCGCAGCGGGAGCGGCTGGAGCGGCGCGGCCGCTGACGGCGTGAGCACCGCAGGGGCGGCATGGACCGCGCCAGAGGTGCCGGTGGCGCGTGCGAGCACGGTGGTCGCGGCCTGCCGAGGGCGCGCCGCGGTGTGTGTTCCGTACCGCGTGGGGAACTTGGTCCGCCCCGGGAGACGCTGGTGATCCGGGTCCGGGCCTGGCGAGAGGAGCCCCTGTGACAGCGTCGGCGTCAGCGGCGGGCGGTCGGCACGCGGGCGGTCAGGAGGTCGGATACGAGCCGGATCCCCGTCGGTGGCGGGCCCTGTGGGTCACCCTGGTGGCCGGCTTCATGAGCCTGCTGGACGTGACGATCGTGGCGGTCGCCCTGCCCACGATCCAGCGCGATCTGCACGCCTCCCCCGCGCAGGTGCAGTGGGTGGTGTCCGGATACGCGCTCGCCTTCGCCCTCGCCCTCGTGACCGCCGGCCGCCTCGGCGACGCGCTGGACCGGCGCCGCATCTTCCTGCTGGCCCTCAGCGGTTTCGTGGTCTTCAGCGCGGCCTGCGGGGCGGCCCCCGGCATCACTCTGCTGGTGGTGGCCCGGCTCGCCCAGGGGCTGGCGGCGGGCTTCATGGCCCCGCAGAACTCCGCGCTGATCCAGCAGATGTTCCGCGGCGCCGAACGCGGCCGCGCCTTCGGCTTCTTCGGCGCCACCGTCGGCATATCGTCCGCCACCGGACCCATCACCGGCGGCGCCATCCTGGCCCTGGCCTCCGGCGCCCAGGGCTGGCGGTGGATCTTCTACGTCAACGTTCCCATCGGCATCCTGGCCGTCCTGCTGGGCCGCCGCCTGCTGCCCCGCACCCGCCGGTCCGGACGGGGACGCGTGGACCTGCCCGGCGTCGTGCTGCTCGGCCTCGGCGTCCTCGCGGTGATGTTCCCGCTGGTGCAGGCGGACTCCGGCGGCATCGGACACGTGTGGTGGCTGTTCCTCGTCGGCGTGGCGGTCCTCGCCGTCTTCGCTCAGTGGCAGCGCCGCCTCGTCGCGCGGGGCGCCCAGCCGCTGCTCGATCCGCGTCTGTTCACCACCGTGCGCGGATACGCCGTCGGCGCCGGGGTCGGCACGCTGTACTTCGTCGGGTTCAGCGGTGTGTGGCTGGTCTTCGCGCTCTTCTACCAGCACGGTCTGGGCTTCTCCCCGCTCCGGTCCGGGCTCGCCGTGACCCCCTTCGCCCTGGGCTCGGCCGGCGCGGCCGTGGTCGCCGGGCGGCTGGTGGACCGCTTCGGCCGCCTGCTCACCGTGTGCGGCCTGACGGGCGTGATCCTCGGCCTGGGCGGCACGGCGCTGCTGCTCCGCTTCGCGCCCCTCGGCAGCGCGCCCTGGGTCGCCGCCCCGGTGCTGTTCCTCGGCGGTGTCGGCAGCGGCTGCGTGGTCTCCCCCAACATCACCATGACGCTGCGGGACGTGCCCGTGCGCATGGCGGGTGCGGCGGGCGGCGCCCTGCAGACCGGTCAGCGGCTGGGTGCGGCGGTGGGCACCGCGGCCCTGCCCGGCTTCTTCTACCTGGTGCTCGGCAGGAGTCACGACTACCGCGGTGCCGTCGTCACCGCGCTGGGCGCCGCCCTCGTCGGCATGGTGGCGTCGCTCGCGCTCGCGACGTCCGACTGGCGGCGCGACCGGCGCATGCGCCCCTCGCACCGGAAGTGCCCGGACGAGGTCGCCAACAGCCCCATGCACGCCCGGCAGACCTGACCCGGGTGGCCCACCCGGGTGACGGCGACCGACACGGTGACACCCAGACCGGCCAGGCCCGCCGCCGACAACGAGAACCACCGCACGCGCCCCCGAAAAGACCGGGCCTCGAAGCAGTCGGTCGGTCCGGCCCGGTCTGGCACCGCGTGGGTGGTGTCGGCGCAGCCGTGTCGTCAGGGCGCCGCCGGTATCCGGCCGCGCGCAGGGCCCGTACGCCGCCGGACACGTCCGGGTGTGCACGGCCGGCTCGGGCAGCACGGCCAGGACATGTGCCGCGGCCTGTTCCGGGTCGTGGCGCGCCCTCCGCCCCCCCCCGCTGCCGGCACCCGCAACCCGCAGTCCGATCCCCGGCGACCGCCGCGAAGGACGCGTGGCCTCCGGCGAGCGTCAGCGCCGCGCCGTCGCGCAGCACTCCGGCGGGCCGGGCGGACAACAGGCGGCGGCGATCGACGCCGGCGTGAAGACTTTCCCGGAGATGTGACGCTGCCTCGCGTGAGTGCCGGGGGCGTCGGAGCCAGGGCGGCGGCCCGCTGGCCCCCTCACACCTGCCGGGTCCGTTTGGCCGTGCGCGGCCGGGGTACTCCGCCGCGCACCGGGGCGAGAGATGCCGTCACCGCGCACATGCGGGAAAATCGGGAGTCCGAGCGGGAGGAGTGGCTGTGGGCGTGCGCACCTGGATCGAGTCCTGGCCGGCCTACCGGCAGTTGACGGGCACCGATCCGCTGGGCCGGGGTGCCGCGGTGAAGAGCGGCCACAGCGAGCGGCTGCAGCCCCGGGTGGCCACGGCCGACCGGGTGGTGAAGTCCGTCTGCCCGTACTGCGCGGTGGGCTGCGGCCAGAACGTGTACGTCCAGGACGGGAAGGTCACCCAGATCGAGGGCGACCCGGACTCCCCGATCTCGCGCGGCCGGCTGTGCCCCAAGGGCGCGGCGAGCCTGCAGCTGACCACCGGGGACGCCCGTGAGCACCAGGTCCTCTACCGGCGTCCGCACGGCACCGAGTGGGAGCGTCTGGACCTCGACACGGCGATGGACATGATCGCAGACCGGGTGATCGAGGCACGCCGGGCGGGCTGGCAGTGGGAGGTCGACGAGACCCGCACCCGGCGCACCCTCGGCATCGCGAGCCTCGGCGGGGCCACCCTCGACAACGAAGAGAACTACCTGATCAAGAAGTTGTTCACGGCGCTCGGAGCGATCCAGATCGAGAACCAGGCGCGTGTTTGACACTCCTCCACCGTTCCCGGTCTGGGAACCTCGTTCGGACGCGGCGGCGCGACCACCTTCCAGCAGGACCTGCAGAACGCGGACTGCATCGTCATCGAGGGCTCGAACATGGCCGAGTGCCATCCGGTCGGGTTCCAGTGGGTGATGGAGGCCAAGGCGCGGGGCGCGAAGCTGGTCCACGTCGACCCGCGGTTCACCCGCACCAGCGCGCTGGCCGATGTGCACGTGCCGCTGCGCGCGGGCACGGACATCGCCTTCCTCGGCGGAATCATCAACCATGTGCTGGAGCACGAGAAGTACTTCCGCGACTACATCGTGGCCTACAGCAACGCCCCGGTGATCCTCAGGGAGGACTTCCGCGACACCGAGGACCTTGCGGGTGTGTTCTCCGGCCTGGATGCCCAGAACCGCTCCTACGACAACGCCAGTTGGCAGTACGAGGGCACCGAGATCCAGGCGGCCTCCGGGGAGCGCGACCAGGAGTACGAGAAGCGCACCCGCGGCGGCAGTTCGGTGGCCGAGGCGGGACGCGGCGAGGCGCACGGGGCCGGCGGCGCGGTGATCGGCGAGGGCGAACCCGAGCGCGACGAGACGCTGACCCATCCGCGCTGTGTCTTCCAGGTGCTCAAGCGGCACTACGCCCGCTACACACCGGAGATGGTCGAGGAGGTCTGCGGGGTGCCGCGGGACCTGTTCCGGCGGGTGTGCGAGCTGGTCACGGAGAACTCCGGCCGCGACCGGACCACCGCCTTCGCCTACGCGGTCGGCTGGACCCAGCACACGGTCGGCGTGCAGTACATCCGGGCGGCCTGTGTCCTGCAGACCCTGCTCGGCAACATCGGCCGGCCCGGCGGCGGCATCCTCGCGCTGCGCGGGCACGCCTCCATCCAGGGCTCCACGGACATCCCGACCCTGTTCAACCTGCTGCCGGGCTACATCCCGATGCCGCACGCCCACCAGAACCAGGATTTGGACGCCTTCGTGCGGGCCGACGCGGCCCACAAGGGCTACTGGGGCAACATGCGCTCGTACCTGGTGAGCCTGCTCAAGGCGTACTGGGGTGACGCGGCCAGGGCCGACAACGACTTCTGCTTCGACTACCTGCCCCGGCTGACCGGCAGCCACTCGGTGTACGAGACGGCCATGGCCCAGCTGGAGGGCACCTGCAAGGGCTACTTCCTCTTCGGCGAGAACCCGGCGGTCGGCAACGCCAACTCCAAGGTGATGCGGCTCGGCATGGCGAACCTGGACTGGCTGGTCGTCCGGGACTTCTCGCTGATCGAGTCGGCGACCTGGTGGCAGGACGGGCCCGAGATCGAGACCGGTGAGCTGCGCACCGAGGACATCCGCACCGAGGTGTTCTTCCTGCCGGCCGCCGCGCACACGGAGAAGGACGGCAGCTTCACCAACACCCAGCGGCTGCTGCAGTGGCACCACCAGGCGGTCGAGCCGCCCGGCGAGGCGCGCAGCGACCTGTGGTTCACCTACCACCTGGGGCGGATCATCCGGGAGAAGCTCGCCGGGTCCACCGACGAGATGGACCGGCCGGTGCTCGACCTGGCCTGGGACTGTCCGACGAGGGGCCGGCTCGCCGAACCGGACGCGGAGGCCGTCCTCGCCGAGATCAACGGCCACGACGCCGAGGGGAATCCGCTGTCCTCCTACGAGCAGCTGAAGCCGGACGGCTCGACGTCCTGCGGCTGCTGGATCTACTGCGGTGTCCGCGCCGGCGGCGTCAACCAGGCCGCCCGCCGCAGGCCCGGCCGGGAACAGGACTGGGTGGCCGCCGAATGGGCGTGGGCCTGGCCCGCCAACCGGCGGATCCTCTACAACCGCGCCTCCGCCGACCCGCAGGGCAGGCCCTGGAGCGAGCGGAAGGCGCTGGTGTGGTGGGACCCGGAGAAGGGCGAGTGGTCCGGGCACGACGTACCCGACTTCAAGAAGGACAAGGCGCCCGATCACCAGCCGCCCCGGGACGCGACCGGCCCGGCGGCGCTGTCCGGCACGGACCCGTTCATCATGCAGGCCGACGGCAAGGCCTGGCTGTATGTGCCGTCCGGACTCACCGACGGCCCGCTGCCGGCCCACTACGAGCCGCAGGACTCACCGTTTACGAACCTGCTCTACGACCAACAGCGCAATCCTGTACGGCAGTTGATGCCGACGATCCCCGACAACCGCTACCAGCCGAGCGGTGACGAGCGCGGTTCCCAGGTGTTCCCGTACGTGGCCACCACCTACCGGCTCACCGAGCACCACACGGCGGGCGGCATGTCCCGCTGGCAGCCGTATCTGGCCGAGCTGCAGCCGGAGTTCTTCTGCGAGGTCTCCCCGGAGCTCGCCGCCGAGCGGGGCCTGGAACACACCGGGTGGGCGACGATCGTCAGCGCCCGCGCGGTGATCGAGGCGCGGGTGCTGGTGACGGACCGGATCGCGCCGCTGACGGTGCAAGGACGCAGGCTGCACCAGGTGGGGCTGCCGTACCACTGGGGGCCCAACGGCTACAGCACCGGGGACGCGGCCAACGAGCTGCTGCATCTGTCGCTGGATCCGAACGTCCACATCCAGGAGTCGAAGGCGTTCGCGGTGGACATCCGCCCCGGGCGGCGGCCGCGCGGTCCGGCCTCGGTGGAGCTGGTGCGGGCGTACCGGGCCCGGGCGGGCATCGACGAGCACACCGGAACGGAGCCGTAGCGGCCCTATCGAAGGACGATCGAGTGGGACCCGCGCGGCACCAGCTCCCCCACCACCGGCGCCCCGGGCACCTCACCGGCGACCAGCAGGCCGCCGGAGGTCTGGGCGTCGGCCAGCAGCAGCCGGGTGCCGGCGTCGGTGTCCCCGAAGTCGGTGTGCGGGGCGACCCATTCGAGGTTGCGCCGGGTGCCGCCGCTGACGTACCCGTCCCGGACGGCCTCCCGGGCCCCGTCCAGGTACGGGACGGCGGCGGTGTCGACCACGGCGGTCACGTCCGAGGCCCGCGCCAGCTTGTGCAGATGACCGAGGAAGCCGAAACCCGTCACGTCGGTGGCGCAGCCGGCCCCGGCGGCGAGGGCGGCCTCGGCGGCGTCCCGGTTGAGCGCCGTCATGATGGCGACGGCCTGCTCGAACCGCTCGCCGGTGACCTTGTGCCGGTTGTTCAGCACGCCCACGCCGAGCGGCTTGGTCAGTGACAGCGGCAGGCCCGGCCGGCCGGCGTCGTTGCGCAGGAGCCGCTCGGGGTCCGCGAGGCCGGTGACGGCCATGCCGTACTTGGGTTTCGGGTCGTCGACGCTGTGTCCGCCGCCGACGTGGCAGCCGGCCTCGGTGGCGATGTCCAGGCCGCCGCGCAGCACCTCGCGGGCCAGGTCGAAGGGGAGCCGGTCGCGCGGCCAGGCCAGCAGGTTCACGGCGAGCACCGGCCGGCCGCCCATCGCGTACACGTCGGAGAGCGCGTTGGCGGCGGCGATGCGGCCCCAGTCGTAGGGGTCGTCCACGACCGGGGTGAAGAAGTCCGCCGTGCAGACGACGGCGGTTCCCCGGTGCGTGACCACGGCGGCGTCGTCACCGGTGGCGAGTCCGACGAGCAGTGGTGTGTCGCCCCCGGCGAGCTGGGGCACGGCCAGCCCCGACACCACCTCCTCCAGCTCTCCGGGCGGGATCTTGCAGGCGCAGCCGCCGCCGTGGGCGTACTGGGTGAGCCGGACGGGCGCCGGGTGGACCGGTGGGGATGTCGATGTCATGGCGGCGGTCTCCTGGGGCAGTAGCCTGACGAGCGGTGGAGGCGTGTGGGTGCCTGGTGGCCCTCCCGGTCTTCAAAACCGAGGGGCCCGAGGATCTCGGGCCGGCGGGTTCGATTCCCGTCCGCCTCCGTTCACGGCGTCGGTGCGGCAGCGCCGGCGCTGGTCGTCGACGCGCTCGGTGTGACCCTGTGCGTCCAGGAACTCCAGCAGCGGTACGGCGACCCGCCGGGTGGTGTCCAGCGCGCGGCGGGCCTCCTGAAGCGTGAACGGCTGGGGCAGGGTGCGCAGCACGGCGGCGGCCTCGGCGTCGGCGCCGGGCAGCAGCACGATCCCGTCGGCGATCCGCAGCAGCGCACCGGCCGTGACGGCGGCGGCCAACGCCCTGCGGTCCAGGCCGAGTTCGGCGAGCTGGCCGGCCTCGGGGGCGCGGAAGGGCGTACGGGCGAGGTCCTCGCGCACGGCGTCCACGGCGGCGCGGACGGGCGGGGGCAGGGCGGGGCGAAGGCCGTCCGGGCGGTACAACCGGCCTTGCTCGCTGCGGAGTCGGGGCGTGGTTTCGGTCAGGGCGTCCACGAGGGCGCGATCCGGCAGACCGAGCAGCCGGCGGGCCGCCTCGGCGGGCAGGCCCGGCTCCAGCGGGTGTTCCCTCGCGTACCGGTCGACCTCCCCGGCCAGCCGGTCCTTCAGGGCGGTCCAGTAGGTGTCGTCCGCCAGCCAGTCCCCCGCGACGGGTTGGGCGGGGGCCGGGATGCCCATCGCCAGCAGGTCGGCGCGCCGGATCAGTTTGCGGCGGCGCAGTTCGGCGGCGCCGTCGGGGCTGCCGGTCAGGGTGGCGAGTTCGGCGGCGCGCGCCCGCCCGGCGCCGCGCCGGGTCAGCCGGGGCGGCCGTACGTCGAGGACGGTGGACCCGCAGGGCATGCGGCTGCCGCCCGGTTCGCGCAGCACCGCGCGGTCGCCGACCCGCAGCGGCAGACTCCGGGCGAGGGTGAGCCGGGCGGTGTCCTCGCCGAGCGGACGGACGGTGACGGGCACGGCGGCCGTGCCGATGTGCAGGGTGACGGAGCGGGGCAGGTCACGGACCGGCTCGCCGGTGACCCGTACGTCGAGCACCGCACTGCTCGGCCAGCGCTCCGGGGTCAGCAGCACCTGCCCCCGGCGCAGTCCGTCGGCCCCCCGGCCGTGCACGTTGACCGCCACCCGGGCCACCCCGCTGACCGCCGTCCGCTCCTCGCGCAGGGTCTGCAGCCCGCGCACCCGGAGCACGGCCGAGCCGTCGCCGGTGACGAGCCGGTCGCCGACGCGCAGGGTGCCCGCGCCGAGGGTGCCGGTCACCACGGTGCCGTGTCCGCGCACGGTGAAGGCGCGGTCGAGCCACAGCCGTACGTCGGCGCCGGGGTCGGGGTCTGTCAACTCGCCCGCCAGCCGTGCCAGTTCACCACGCAGCTCGTCCAGTCCGGCACCGGTGACGGCGCTCACCGCGACCGCCGGGACCTTGCCGAGGCTGGTCCGGGCCAGCCGCTCGACGGCATCGGTGCGTACGGCTTCGGGGTCGGCGAGGTCGCTGCGGGTCACGGCGAGGACGGCGTGCCGGACGCCGAGCGCGTCGAGGACGGCCAGGTGCTCCTCGGACTGGGGCTGCCAGCCCTGGTCGGCTGCGACCACGAACAGCACGGCGGGCACCGGTCCGGCTCCGGCCAGCATGGTCGGCACGAAGCGTTCGTGCCCGGGCACGTCCACGAAGGCGAGATGGTCGCCGTCCGCGCCGAGCCGCGTCCACACGAAGCCCAGGTCCAGGGTGAGGCCCCGGCGCCGCTCCTCCTCGTAGCGGTCGGGCTCCATGCCGGTGAGGGCCCGTACCAGCGCGGACTTGCCGTGGTCGACATGGCCGGCGGTGGCGAGCACCCGCATCACGTCCGCCTCTCCTCGGCCGGCCGGGCGCGGCGCACGGCATCGGCCAGCCGTGCGTCGTCCTGCTCGGGCACCGCGCGCAGATCGAGCAGGCAGCGGCCCGCCTCCAGCCGTCCGACGACGGGGACCGGGCCGGTGCGCAGCGCGGCGGCGTACGGCTCGGGCAGCGACAGCGCGGCGCTGGGCAGGGTGACGCCGGGGGCACCGC